>NZ_JAYLVT010000016.1:0-160819 GCF_035818815.1 Cupriavidus sp. SS-3 | reverse complement strand
TCGACCCCGCATCCCTTGCTGCGCCTGCCTTGCAGGTGCCGCGTCGTGTTGCGAGGGGGCGAATAGTAAGCGAGCGCAGCGAGGTTTGCAAGCGGTCCCACGAAATAATTCGATGACGCCGGAAAGACCTGCCCAATGCGCACGACAATGAGCACAGTTTGTCAGCCGCAGCACCATGATTCATGATCTGGGGCTGGAGCGAAGCAGGCACACCGCCGCCGCGGCTCTGCATGGCGGCCAGAGCCAAACCGGGATCCTCATGACCATCAGAATCGTAAGATTGGGTACACCGCGCGCGGCTGACGAAGGACTGCGCGTCGGTACTGTACGCCGGCCGCCGCGGGGCGTGCCCAAATCGGAGTTTGCGAGCCGCGATTACTATGATGTCTGGTATCCGGCCCTTTCTCCGTCACCAGAACTCGTCGCCCAGGCGCTGCATGCGACCGACGACAAGCAATGGCGCGCCTTCGTGCGGCATTTCCGCAAGGAAATGGCCGAGCCGGACGCCAGCCGCACGCTGGACCTGCTGGCGGCGCTGTCGCACCAGACCAATTTCTCGGTGGGCTGCTATTGCGAGGACGAAGCGCGTTGCCACCGCTCCGTCCTGCGCGAGTTGCTCGCGGAGCGCGGGGCCGTGATCGACTGAGTTGCGCGACGTGCCGGGATCTTCCCGGCTTTGTTTTCACGCTTTTCCGCTCTCTTTTTTCCCGCTTCCCAATTTTCCGATGGCGCTGAACGTAGTCTGGCTCGGCTTCTTTCTGATTTCCTTCGCCGCCGCCTGCGTCCGTGTGGCGCAGGGTGACCTCGCCGTCTTTCCGGCGATGCTCGGCGGCCTATTCGACAGCGCCCGCACCGCCTTCGAGATCGCGCTCGGACTGGCCGGGGTAATGAGCCTATGGCTGGGCATCATGCGTATTGGCGAGCGCGCCGGCGTCGTCGACGCGTTTGCCCGGCTGGTGAACCCGCTGCTGCGGCACTTCTTTCCCGGGGTGCCCCAGGGCCACCCGGCACAGGGCGCGATGATGATGAACGTGTCGGCCAACCTGCTCGGGCTCGACAACGCCGCCACGCCGCTGGGTCTGAACGCCATGCGCGAGCTGCAGACGCTGAACCGGCGCCCGGACGTCGCCACCGACGCCCAGATCATGTTCATCGTGCTGAACTCTGCCGGGCTGACGCTGATCCCGACTTCGGTCATCGCCATCCGCCAGGCTATCGCAG
Source organism: Cupriavidus sp. SS-3 (assembly GCF_035818815.1). Taxonomy (NCBI): domain Bacteria; kingdom Pseudomonadati; phylum Pseudomonadota; class Betaproteobacteria; order Burkholderiales; family Burkholderiaceae; genus Cupriavidus; species Cupriavidus sp. SS-3. The sequence continues at coordinate 159,598 of NZ_JAYLVT010000016.1, read as the reverse complement.
TCAAGCAGGGCCTGGTCGGCTTCAACGCCGCCGACATCTTCTTGCCGACGCTGCTGGCCACAGGCGGCGCCTGCCTGGCCGGATTGCTCGCGGTGGCGTGGGTCCAGCGGATCAACCTGCTGCGGCCCGCGGTGCTGGTGATGTTCGGAATGGTGATCGCGTTGCTGGGGGCAATGTTCGCGTGGTTGCAGCATGCGCCGCCCGAGCAGGTTGGCACCGTGACGGCGCTGGCTGGAGCCGGCTTCATCCTGTCCTTGATCACTCTCTTCCTGATTTGCGGCGCGCTGCGCCGGGTCAATGTGTATGAGGCGTTTATCGACGGCGCCAAGGAAGGCTTCGGCGTCGCGGTGCAGATCATTCCCTATCTGGTTGCGATCCTGATCGCCATTGGGCTGTTCCGCGCTGCCGGTTGCATGGACGTGCTGATGCGCTGGCTCATGCACGGTTTCGCGATGCTGGGCGTCAACACCGACTTTGTCCCGGCGCTGCCGGTCGGGCTGATGAAGATCCTGTCCGGTGCCGGGGCGCGCGGGTTGATGGTGGACGTGATGACCACTTATGGCGTCGATTCCTTCCAGGGACGCCTGGCGGCGATTATTCAGGGTTCGACAGAAACGACCTTCTATGTACTGGCGGTCTATTTCGGAAGCATCAATGTGCGCAACACGCGCCACGCGCTTGGCTGCGCGCTGGTTGCGGACGCGGCCGGCATTGTTTGTGCCGTTGGCGCCGCATATCTATTCCGCTGACCGCCCTGGGGTGTCGGTTTGTTGCCGCCTTACAACAATATTGTGCGCATCATCGTACATTGACACATTGCACTTGGTGCGTCGCAACAAAGCATGTATAGTGAAGTCTGTCTCCTCCACCACCTCGGTGGATTCCAACCCACGCACAACCTGCGTGGGTTTTTTTTCGTCCGTATGCAGCCACTGCCGCGATGGATTTCCGCATCGCAACAACGGGGGGCCCAAAGGCCAAGCCATGGCAGGTCCGCGGAACATCGGCGACGAGGGAAACATCGTATGGACGGGCATCTTGGCGCGGGGCTTTACGGAATGCCGACTTGGCCTATATTGATTGGATACGTCCGCCGCCAGCCCGAGGCACGCCATGCCAGACATCACGTTCCCTCGCAGCCTCCCCACCTACTGTGCAGCCAGCCTGACGCTGTCCTGCCCCGCGACGGTCAACGGCAGTCCCACCTTGTATTCCGTCACCGCCGAGGCCCTCGAAGCCCATTTCGGCGCGCGCTCGCCGCGCGAGGAAGATCTGGTGGCGGCCTTCACCAGTAACCGCCAGCGCATCGAACGCCTGGCCGAAAGCCTGTTCGAGCTCACCGAGGCGCGCGAAATCGTGCTGCGCAGCGGCCACTTCCGCTTTGCGGGCTGAGCTTCAGGGGCGCTTCAATCGGCTTTCGCTTCGCCGCGCACCAGCAGCACCGGCACGGTGGACTGGCGGATCACCGCTTCGGCCACGCTGCCCAGCACCAGCCGGCGCACGCCGCGACGGCCATGCGTGCCGATTACCAACAGGTCTGCTCCCCATTGGCATGCGGCCTCATTGATGGAAGCACCAATGTCCCCAGGCACCGCAGCCGCGGTCACGAGTTGGGTTTCGTGCGTGACGCCGGCACCAGCCAGGCGCCGTGCTGCGTCCTGCAGGGCGCGCTGCCCGCTTTCCTCGAATGCCTTCTGCAACTGGCTTGGGTCGTAGTAGCCGGCGTCGAACATCGGCGTGCCGGTATCGACCACATAGAGCGCCAGCACGGTGGCGCCGCCTGGCGATGCCACGCGAATGGCTTCGTCAACCGCTAGGTCTGACGTGCTGCTGCCGTCCACCGCCACCACGATCTTGCTGTATGCCGCGCTTGTCATGAGCGTACCTCCGTCGATCGAAGAGAGATGCGGCGCGGGGGCCGCCTGTCTTGGATAGTACACATCGGGCGAAGCCGGCGTCATGCGCCGACACAGACCCACCGGCGGGCACACCCGCTTTAATTGACCGACCGGTCGGCTTATATATAATAGGGCCAGCCACGCCGGACCGATTTGGCGCGGCGCCCCCCCGCCAGAGGAGACGCTATGTACACGCAGAGTCTTGACCTGCCCGGCCAGCACGCCGATGCAGCACAGGCCAGCGCGCCCCCCGATGAAGCCGCCCGCCAGGCAGCATTCGATGCCTGCATGGCCGCCGACGGCAAGATCGAGCCGCAGGACTGGATGCCGCAGGCCTACCGCAAGACCCTGGTGCGGCAGATCTCGCAGCACGCGCACTCCGAGATCGTCGGCATGCTGCCGGAGGGCAACTGGATCAGCCGGGCGCCGTCGCTCAAGCGCAAGGCGATCCTGCTGGCCAAGGTCCAGGATGAAGGCGGCCACGGGCTCTACCTGTATTCGGCGGCCGAGACCCTGGATGCGTCGCGCGACGACCTGGTCGATGCGCTGCACAGCGGCAAGGCCAAGTATTCGTCGATCTTCAATTACCCGACGCTGACCTGGGCCGACGTGGGCGTGATCGGCTGGCTGGTCGATGGCGCCGCGATCATGAACCAGATCCCGTTGTGCCGCTGCTCCTACGGGCCGTATGCGCGCGCCATGATCCGCATCTGCAAGGAAGAGTCGTTCCACCAGCGTCAGGGCTTCGACGCGCTGCTGGCCATGATGCGCGGCACCGACGCGCAGCGCGAGATGGTGCAGGACGCGGTCAACCGCTGGTGGTTCCCGGTGCTGATGATGTTCGGCCCGCCCGATGCGGCCTCGACCAACAGCGCCCAGACCATGGCCTGGGGCATCAAGCGCATCTCCAACGACGACCTGCGCCAGAAGTTTGTCGACGCCACCGTCGAGCAGGCGCGCGTGCTGGGCGTGACCCTGCCCGACCCCGGCCTGCAATGGAATGCCGAACGCGGCCACTACGACTACAGCCCGCTGGACTGGGATGAATTCTGGCGTGTCCTCAATGGCGACGGCCCGTGCAACAAGGAACGTTTGGCCACCCGCGTGAAGGCGCACGAGGACGGCGCCTGGGTGCGCGAAGCCGCGCTGGCGCACGCCGCCAAGCTGGCCGAACGCGAATCCGGCGCCGGTCGCGCCGCCGCCTGACCCCTGACATCGCCGAGGAGACCACGATGCAACGCAAGGAATGGCCACTGTGGGAAGTGTTCGTGCGCAGCAAGCAAGGCCTGGAACACAAGCATTGCGGCAGCCTGCACGCGGCCGACGCGCAGCAGGCGCTGCACATGGCGCGCGACGTCTATACGCGGCGCCAGGAAGGCGTGTCGATCTGGGTGGTGCCCTCCGCGGCGATCACCGCCAGCGTGCCCGAGGAAAAGCCGGAGCTGTTCGACCCGATGGCCGACAAGATCTACCGGCATCCGACGTTCTACCAGCTGCCCGACGAAGTCAACCACATGTAAGGCCCGCACGATGACCGCGTCACCACAGCCCGCCGTGCCCGCTTCGATCGACCACCTGCCACCGGCCCGCACCGCCGCGCTGCGCTACGTGCTGCGCCTGGCCGACAACGCCCTGATCCTCGGCCAGCGCAATGCCGAATGGTGCGGCCATGGGCCGGTGCTGGAAGAAGACATCGCGCTGGCCAATATCAGCCTCGACCTGATCGGCCAGGCGCGACTGCTGTATGGCCGCGCCGGCGAACTCGAGGGCGAGCTAACCGGCCTGCCCCGCCATGAAGATGACTACGCCTACTGGCGCGCGGAGCGCGAGTTCCGCAACTGGACGCTGATGGAACTGCCGCATCGCGGCCCGCTGGCGGGCAACGCCGCCGCCGAACGCGACTACGCCGTCACCATCGTGCGCAACTTCCTTTACAGCGCGCTGATGGTCGAACTCTGGCAGGCCTTGCACGCCAGCCGGGACGAACAGCTGGCCGCAATCGCCGCCAAGGCGATCAAGGAGGCGCGCTATCACCTGCACCACGCCGCCGGCTGGATGGTGCGGCTGGGCGACGGCACCGAGGCCTCGCACGCGCGCATGCAGCGCGCGCTGGAACACCTGCTGCCGTATATGAACGAGTGCTTTGCGGAGGACGCGGTCGAAAGCGACGCCGCCGCGCAGGGCATCGGCGTGGTCACCGCCACGCTGCGCCCGGCCTGGGACGCCACCGTCGCCGAGACGCTGCAGGCGGCCACGCTCGCATTGCCGCCAGCCACCGGCTTTGTCTCGGCCGGCAAGCATGGCGTGCATTCGGAACACATGAGCTACCTGCTGGGCGAGATGCAGGGGCTGGCGCGGGCCCATCCGGGCGCGCAATGGTGAGCACACTAGTGAGCGCACGCTTCATCGCAAAGGCCCGATCCACATGAACGTCACCGCCCTTCCATCCCATCACGTGGACAACGCAGGGGCCACCGACGCGCGCCTCGCGCGCGCGTGGGCGGCGCTCGAGGCGGTGCCGGACCCGGAGATCCCGGTGGTGTCGATCCGCGAACTGGGCATCCTGCGCGAGGTGGCAGCGGCGCCGGACGGCGTGCTGGAAATCGTCATCACGCCCACCTATTCCGGCTGCCCGGCGATGTCGCAGATCGGCGAGGACATCGGCCACGCGCTGGACCGCGCCGGGCTGGCGCCCTGGCGCATCCGCACCGTGCTGGCGCCGGCCTGGACCACGGACTGGATCACGCCGGCCGCGCGCGAGCGGCTGCGCGCGTTTGGCATCGCGCCGCCGGGACAGTGTGGCACCCCGGCCGGGACGCAGCCGCTGCGCTTCGTGCCGCGCGCCGCGCGTGCCGGCGCGCCCGATGCCGTGCCCTGTCCACGCTGCGGCAGCGTCCATACGCAGGAGATCTCGCGCTTTGCCTCGACTGCCTGCAAGGCGCTGTACCGGTGCCTGGACTGCCGCGAGCCGTTCGACTATTTCAAACCCTACTGAGCCCCCGGGCCGAGCCAGGCTGCCATGACTCCACAGTTCCACCCGCTGCGCGTGGCGCAGGTGCGCCCCGAGACCGCCGACACCATCTCGATCGCGTTCGAGGTCCCGGACGCGTTGCGCGATGCCTACCGGTTTACGCAAGGCCAGTTCCTGACGCTGAAGGCACCGGTCGACGGCAAGGACCTGCGGCGCTCCTACTCGATCTGCTCGGCGGTGCAGGACTATGACGTGCATGGCGAATTGCGGGTCGCGGTCAAGCTGGTGGAGGACGGGCTGTTTTCCAGCCATCTGCACGATTCCATCGCCCCCGGGCAGGTGATCGATGTGATGACGCCCGACGGGCGCTTCCACGTGCCGCTGGATGCCGATGCCGCGCGCCACTATGTCGCCTTTGCCGCCGGCAGCGGCATCACCCCGGTGCTGTCGCTGGTCCGCACCACGCTGCAGGCCGAGCCACACAGCCGCTTTACGCTGGTTTATGGCAACCGCAATGTCGACAGCATCATCTTTTCCGAAGCGCTGGAGGACCTGAAGAACCAGTACCTGGCGCGCTTCACGCTCTATCACGTGCTGTCGCGCCAGCCGCAGGAAGTAGACCTGCTGCATGGCCGGCTCGACCACGCCCGGGTGACGGCCTTCCTGCAGACGCTGATCCCGGTCGACGATATCGACGCGGCCTTCGTGTGCGGGCCGGCCTCGATGATCGACGAGGTGGAAGCGGCGCTGCGCGATGCGGGCCTGGACCCGCATCGCATCCACGCCGAGCGCTTCGGGGTGCCGCTGGCACCGACCCGGCGCAAGCCGGCCGCCGCCCATGACGCGCACGCTGACCATGCCGGCACGGCGGAGCTGGTGGTGGTGCTCGATGGCAAGCAGCACAGCATGCGCCTGCCGCTGGAGGACGGCAACGTGCTCGACACCGCGCTGGCCGCCGGGCTGGACCTGCCCTACGCCTGCAAGGGCGGTGTCTGTTGCACCTGCCGGGCCAAGGTGCTGGAAGGCAAGGTCGAGATGGAAAAGAACTACACGCTCGAGCCCTGGGAGATGGACAAGGGCTTCGTGCTTACCTGCCAGGCACGCGCGCTGACGCCGCGGGTGGTGGTCAGCTACGACGAACGCTGATCCCGGCGCGCCGTCGCGTGCGTCGTCAGACAATCGCCGACATTGGCCAGCACGGGCCGTGACTACAATGGCGGCAGGCGGCGCCCTGCTGGCGCGATGCTTGCAGGCGGGTGATCAGGCGCGCGGTGCGGGCAGCTGTCGCGCCGCCGCCGCGGCGGCGCCAGCGAACCGCCCCACCCATATACAATCACGGCCATGCAATATATCCACGTCGTCAACGGTGATGTAGCAGGCACGACCCTGCGCCAGGCGCTGGCCCAGGCGGCGCGGCCGGATCCTGTCGTGGTGCTGCGCGACGATCTCGCCGTCGGGCCGCTGGCGGACATCGACAGCGCCGGGATGATCCGCTCCGGATTCTGGCAGCGCGTCGCCCCGCACACCGACATCGACTTCGCCGCCGAGATGCGCCAGGCGCTGGACCAGTTGCTGGCGCTGCGGCAGGACGACATGGAAGTGGCGATCTGGCACGGCCAGAGCGCGGCGGACCAGTTGATGCTGCGCCGGGTGGTGTTCCACCTGTACCAGGCGCCGCAGCGGATCAACGAGGTCGCGATGGACCTGCGCGAACTGGAAATGCCCGCGCAGGGCAACCTGGCTGCCATCGGCATGTACTCGCCGGCGCGGCTGGCGCGGCGCTTCTCCACCATCGCGCCGGTCTCGGTGCTGCGGCTGGGGCGCCTGGGTTACGAATGGCAGCAGAACGTCAAGGAAAACGCCGACGTGCGGCTGTGGAAGGGCAACACCCTGGTGCCGGCGGCCTACCGCACCATTGACGACATCATCATGGAGCGCGCCCCGGCCGAATGGACCCCCGCGGCGCAGGTGGTGAGCAGCGTGATGGGCGCGATCGAGGGCCTGCTGGCCAGCGACTGGTTCGTGTTCTGGCGCTGCCGCGAACTGATCGCCATGGGGCAGCTGGTGCTGCGCGGCAACGCCGACTCGCTCGACACCTGTGAGCTGCGCCGCCATGCCGGCGGCGGGGGCGAATAAACAAGAATATATGGCCCGTACCAAGGCACCCGATTTCGAGGCGCAGCGCGAACAGATCCTGGACCTGGCCGCCGCCGCCTTTGCCAACAGCAGCTACCCCAGCACCTCGATGGCCGACCTGGCCGCCGCCTGCGGCACCTCAAAAGCGCGGCTGTACCACTACTACGAGAGCAAGGAAGCGATCCTGTTCGACCTGCTGGACCGCTACACGCGCCGGCTGATGCTGCTCGTCACCGAGGTCGAAGCCGACGCCGAGCGCCATGCGCGCACCGACAAGGACGCCTTCGGCAACCTGATCCGCGCGTTCCTGGCCGAATACGAGACTTCGCAGACGCGCCATATCGCGCTGATCAACGACGTCAAGTTCCTGGCCGAGACCCAGCGCGACCTGATCCTGGGCCGCGAGCGCGACGTGGTCGCGGCGTTCTCGCGCCTGCTGCGCCGCGCCTACCCGGAGCGCGTCACGCGCGAAAACCAGACCGCGCTGACCATGACCATCTTCGGCATGATCAACTGGACCTTCACCTGGCTCAAGCCGGGCGGCCGGCTCTCGTACGCTGACTTTGCCGAGATGGTGGTCGACCTGCTCGAAGGCGGCCTGCCCGGCCGCGCTGCCGCCGGCCGCTAGGCCGGCCACGCCGGGCCACGCCCGCGCCTACATCCACTCGGCCTCTTCACGCTGGCGCCGCTGCTCGCGGTCCTGGCGGAACATCTCTTCCAGCTCGTCGCGCGCCTGGCGCGCCAGCGAGACCAGCTTCTTCTGGTCGGTGTAGTGCGGGTAGAAGCGGTCGATCGCCTCGATGTTGTGGCGCCGGAACCGCAGCGCCACGTTGCGCGCCTCGCCGGGGTCGAAGCCCAGCCCTTCCAGCACGCGCCGGCCCAGCATCAGCGAGCCCTCGAACATCTCGCGCTCGAACAGCTGCACGCCGCGGTCCTTGAGCTGGTAGACATGCGAGACGTGGCGCGCGCGGGCATAGATCTGCAGATCGGGGAAGCGCTCGCGCACGCGGTCGATCAGCGCCAGGCTGTCGTCCATGCTGTCGATGGCCACCACCAGGATGCGCGCGTCGGCAATGCCGGCGGCCTCCAGCAGGTCCAGCCGGGTGGCGTCGCCATAGAAGACCTTGAAGCCGTACTGGCGCAAAAATTCGATCTGGTCCGGATCGTGGTCCAGCACCGTCACGCCCACGCCCTGGGTGTACAGCAGCCGCCCGATGATCTGGCCGAAGCGCCCGAAGCCGGCGATCAGCACCGGGTTGTGCTGCGGCGTGATGACTTCGTCCGGCCGCGCCTTGCCGGCGCCGATGCGGGGCGCCACCAGCCGGTCATAGGCCAGCAGCAGCAACGGCGTGGCCACCATCGACAGCGCCACCACCAGCACCAGCAAGGCCTCGGTCTCGCGCGGCAGCAGCCCGGCGCCGCCGGCGACGCCGAACACCACGAAGGCGAACTCCCCGCCCTGCGAGATCAGCAGCGCGAACAGCAGGCGCTGGCCGCGGGCAATCGCAAAATACCGCGCCAGCAGCGCCAGCACCGCGGTCTTGGCCACCACGAAGGCCGCCACCAGGCCCAGCACCAGCCAGGGGGAGCGCGCCAGCACGGCAAAGTCGATCGACATGCCGACCGCCATGAAGAACAGCCCCAGCAGCAGGCCCTTGAACGGCTCCAGGTCCGCCTCGAGGGCGTGGCGGTATTCCGAATCGGCCAGCAGCACGCCGGCCAGGAAAGTGCCCAGCGCCATCGACAGGCCGACCGCGTCCATCATCAGCGCGATGCCCACCACCAGCAGCAGCGCAAAGGCGGTGAACATCTCGCGCATGTCGGTGCGGGCGATGAAGCGCAGCGCCGGGCGCACCAGGTAGCGGCCGCCGGCCACCACCGCGCCGATGACCGCCACCGCCTTGCCCGCCGCGAGCCAGCCGGCCGCGCCGGTGCCGGTCCCTTCGGCGCCCTGCGTGGCCAGCAGCGGCAGCAGCGCGATCATCGGGATCGCGGCGATGTCCTGGAACAGCAGGATGCCAAAGCTGGCGGCGCCGGCCGGCGTGCCGAACAGGTTGCGCTCGGTCAGCGTCGCCAGCGCGATCGCGGTGGACGACAGCGCCAGCCCCAGCCCCGCCACCAGCGCCACCTGCCAGGGCGCGCCGGCCAGCGCCGCGGCCACCCCGATCACCAGCGCGCAGGCGGCAAGCTGCGCGCCACCGTAGCCGAAAATGCTACGCCGCAGCGCCCACAGCTTGCGCGGCTCCAGTTCCAGCCCGATCACGAACATCATCAGCACCACGCCAAACTCGGAGAAGTGCAGGATCGATTCGACATCGGTCACCAGGCGCAGCGCGAACGGCCCGATCGCCGCCCCGGCCAGCAGGTAGCCCAGCACCGCGCCCAGTCCGCCGCGCCGCGCCAGCGGCACCGCCACCACCGCCGCAACCAGGAACACCAGCAGCGCAATCAGGAAATCATGCTGGTTCATGCCTGCACCTCCGCCGGCGCCGGATGCGTCCCCAGCCGCCCGCAAACGTGGGCGATATGGTCGGCCAGCGCCTGGGCGTCGGCATTGTTGGCGTCGTGCAGCACCACCGGCGGCAGCCAGGTCATGCCGCACAGCAGGGCGGTCTGCTCCAGCGGCAGCAGGAATTCGGCGATCGGGTGGCCATGCGTGCCCTCCGGCCCGTACGCGTCTGCCGTGCCGCCGGTGCTGACCACCGCCAGCAGCGACTTGCCGCGCAGCGCGGTGCCGCCCGGGCCATAGGCCCAGCCCGGTTCGAGCACTTCATCCAGCCAAAGCTTGAGCAGGGCCGGCACGCTGTACCAGCGCACCGGGAACTGCAGCACGATCGTGTCCGACACCGACAGCACGCGCTGCTCGGCGACGACATCGACGTCGTAGTCGACATAGCTGCGGTAGAGGTCGCGTACCTGGACCTGCGGCAGCCCGTCCAGCGCGTCGGCCAGCGGCCGGTTCACGCGCGAGCGGCTGGGCGTCGGGTGCGCGTAGATCACAACGATTGGGGGCTCTTTCATTGAAAGACGTCAGGGCTGTCTGGGTGATCGGAGTTCGGCAGGGTGCCGGTGAATTGCCGCGTTGCACCATATCCACACCTGACGGCGCGCAACAATTCATCACATTTTTTTAAGTCGTTGTTTTTACTAAAATTTATTTCGCAACGGGGCCGCAAAGGTTTCTGCTGCGGCGCAGGATGCTTACGTCAAACTGACAATTCCACTACAATACTTTTCGTGCTGCATCAAGTTGGTGTTTCCCCGAGTCTCGCACGGTTTCGGGGAAAAGTGCCTGGAAAAACACCACCGCAGTGCCTATTTTTTATCTGACAGCACCGGAAGGAATCATCGTGAACCCGCTCGAACTGAGCAAGGCCGTCGGCGCACTGACCGACGAAGATCTACGCAAGGCAGCCGAAGCCGCCCAAGCCGCCCACCGCGCCACCGTCCTGGTGCGCGAGCTGTCGGCCCACCACCGCTCGCGCCTGCTGAAGCATTTCCTCGCCCTGGGCGAGGAGGATCGCCTGCTCCGTTTCGGCCAGTCGGTGGGTGACCACGTGATCGAGGCCTATGTCGACAGCATCGACTTCGACCACGACAGCGTGTTCGGCGTCTACGACGACAAGCTCGAGCTGATCGGCGTGGGCCACTTCGCCAACCTGCGCGACAACGCCCAGGGTCGCGTGGCGGAGTTCGGCGTGTCGGTGTCGGGCAGCGCCCGCGGCCGCGGCATCGGCAGCGCGCTGTTCGAGCGTGCCGCCATCCATGGCCGCAATACCAATGTGCGCACGCTCTACATGCACTGCCTGTCGCGCAACGCCGCGATGATGCATATCGCCAAGAAGGCCGGCATGAAGGTCCAGTACGCCTACGGCGAAGCTGACGCCTACCTCGAACTGCCGCCGGCGGATACCGCCAGCCGCCTGAGCGAGGCACTGGACGAGCAGCTCGCCGACCTGGACTACGCGGTGCGCCGCAACCTGCGCGACGCCCGCCGCTTCGGCCTGCGCTTCTGGCGCACCATGGTGCCGCAGAAGCATACCGCCTGAGCGGCCGCAACCCGGTCCGCACGGCATCGACAAAAACGGCGCATCGCAACGATGCGCCGTTTTGCGTTGCCGGCCCGGGCCGCGCCGCTCAGGCCGCGCCGCCCACCGGCAGCGCCGTGGTGTCCTTGATGCTTTCCAGCGCAAAGCTCGAGCGCACGTCGATCACCGATGGATGCGCCAGCAGCTGTTCCTGCATGAAGCGCGCAAAGTGCTCCATGTCCTCGACATAGACCTTGAGCAGCAAGTCCATCTCGCCGGTCATGGCATGGCACGCCGCCACTTCCGGCCAAACGGCGATCGAGGCGCGGAACAGGTCCAGCGGAGCCTTGCCCTTGGGCGCGCCGCCATGCTTTTCCAGCCGCACATTGATATAGGCCAGCAGGCCGAGTCCGATCTTGTTGGGCTCAAGCAGTGCCGCGTACTGCCGGATCACGCCGATCTCTTCCAGCCGCCGGATGCGGCGCAGGCAGGGGCTGGGCGACAGGTTCACGCGCTCGGCCACCTCCAGGTTGGTCAACCGGCCGTTGGTCTGCAGCACTTCCAGGATCTTCCGGTCGATCTTGTCCAACTCCACCTTGCTCACGATATTGTTGCTCCGCAATATGTTTATTGGCAATTTTTTTGCGCAAATTTAGCAAGCCGTGCACAAGTACGCAATTTTTTGTGAAATTACATCCGATCCGCGCCCGATTTAGTGGGTGGGCGGCCTTATCGGTCACTCGCGCTTCAGCCGTTCGGGCCGGGCAAATCCCAGTCTGGCGGCGCTGCCCGGGTGTCGCGGACGCGGCTGACCGGAGAACGGGCGAGGTGGTGCGCAGGTTCCGGCAAACAGGGGAAGCGGCATTCTACGGGCGTTTGCGTCCGCGCCAGTGCGTTCCTGTCCCGGAGTTCTCCACGATGTCCGCTGAACGGACAAAAAAAGCGCGCGGCCCTCAGGCTCGCGCGCTTGGTCGGTATGCCGGCAGCGGCGCTCGGGCGGCGCTACCGGGGACCGTTCAGCCGCCGCTGGTCGACGGCGCGGCCGGGTTGGCGGGCGCCGGCTGGTTGTCCGGGGCGGCCTGGCCGCGCGGGCCGCGTTCGCCACGCTCGCCGCGATGGGGACGATCGCGGTGCATCTTCTCCATGCCGGCGCGGATTTCATCGCGGGTCAGCTTGCCGTCGCGGTTGGCGTCGAGCTGGTCGAAGCGCTTGGCCAGGCGCGGCAGGCCGGCGTTGGCCTCGGCCTTGGTCAGCGCGCCGTCGCCGTTCTTGTCGGCGGCCTTGAACTTCTCGTCGAAGGCGGCCTGCATGCGCGCGTGATGCTCGGCCATGGCGGCCTTGCGCTGTGCGTCCATCTCGGCCTTGTCGATCTTGCCGTCGCGGTTGGTATCGAGCTTGTTGAACCACGCGTCGGCCTCGGCCTTGGAAATGGCGCCGTCGCCATCGGTATCGATCGCCTTCATCCACATGCCGCCGCCGTGGTGGCGGTGGTGGTGGCCCATGCCGGGCTTGCCGGCCGGTGCTGCGCCCGGTGCGGCGGGAGCGCTGGCCTGGGCAAAGGCGCCGCCGGCGACCAGCAGCGCGGCCGAGGCGGCCAGGAACTGTTTCAGGATCTGCGGCTTGTGATTGCGTTGCATGTCTTGCTCCTTGTCATCACGTTGGCATGTACGGATTAGAACGCAGACGATGCAGCGGAGTTGGCGCTTTTAATACGATGTTACCCGCCTCACAGAAAGCCGGGAGCGGCGTAAGGGAACGCAAGCAAGCGCGAATATTCGATGCGCCGGGAGCCTAGGGCTGCGCTTTCGGCACGATCTGCCCTTCATCCGCCGCCTCGGGCGACATTCCGGGCTGGTACTGACGCGGATCGACGGGTTGAGGCTGGGGCTGGGCCGGCTGGACTGATGTTGCCGGCTGGACCGGTTGTGGCTGAGGCTGGACTTGTGGCTGGATCTGGGGCTGGGCTTGCGGCTGCGGCTGGGCCTGTTGCCCTGGCGGCTGGCCGCGCGGCGGCTGGGCCGGCGTGGGCTGCGCAGCGGCCTGCGCTGGCGGCGGCATGGGCGTTGCCATGGGCGCCGCCGCGCCGGCGGGCGGGGTCGGCAGCGGGCTGGCGGCACGCGGCGAACCGCGCGTGGCAACCGCCTGCAGCGGCAGGGCAATCTCCTGGCGCACGCCATTGCGCTCGATCACCACGCCGCGCTGGCGCACTTCCACCAGCCGGATCTGCGGCGCCAGGTCGGCACCCATGCGCACCGCCTTGGCCGGGCCGCCATCGATGGAGACGATCGCCGCGCTGGCGCCACCGCCGAGCTCGGCCACCACGCCGAGCAGCTGCACGTTGCTGGGGCCGGCCTGGGCCGAGCCGCCGAACAGCGTGGCGATCGCGCCGGTCTCGACCGCTTCGGTCTGCGCCACGCGCGCGCTCTTGGGCACCGGGATGGTCCGCATCGCACTGAACGTCAGCACCCAGTAGGTGACCAGCGCGCACAGCGCGATAAACAGCACCACGCTGGCCAGGCGCGGCAGCCACAGCGCGGAGGCATCGAAGCGGAACGAAGGCCGGAGGGACAATTGCATGGATCGGGACCCTGGATACCCGCCGCGGCGGGTCATGGCGCGAGAGCGCGGACGCGCCAAGCGTACCAGAGCCCCATGACGCTGTCTGCCGCGCCGGCGATGCTGCCGCCGGCCCGGCCCGGGCGCTTAAAGCAGGTCGTCCAGCAGGTCGGGACCGAACACTTCGCGCTCGATATGCGCCACCGGCACGCCCGCGCTGAGCAGCGCGTGACGCTGCGCCTGCATGAAGCCAAGCGGCCCGCACAGGTAGAAGCGGCCATCGACGAAGCGTTGCAGCTCGGGCTGGCGCAGCATCTCGGCCAGCGGCATGGTGCCGGCGTGGTCGTAATCGCGGCCTGCGGCGTCGCCGGCTTGCGGGAATTCGTAGCTGATGTGCGTGACCAGTCCCGGCAAGCGCTCGCGCGCCCATTGCAGGTCGGCGCGATGGGCATGGTGGTGGCCGTCACGGGCGGCGTGGGCGAACAGCACCGGCCGCTGCGAGCCTTGCGCGGCCAGCGTGCGCAGCACCGACAGCATCGGCGTGATGCCGATCCCGCCCGACAGCAGCACCAGCGGCCGGCGGCTTTCCAGCGCCGGCGTGAACTCGCCGAACGGCGCGCTCACCTTGAGCTCGGTACCCTCGTGGGCGTTGGCGTGCAGCCAGTTGGACACCGCGCCGGCCGGCGTGGCCTGGTCGCCGTCCTCGCGCTTGACCGAGATGCGCCAGGTCGGCAGGCCGGCCTCGGCCGACAGCGAGTACTGGCGCAGCTGGCGCGCGCCGTCGTCCAGGCGCGCCTCGACGCTGATGTACTGGCCCGGGCGGAACTCACGCAGCGGCTGGCCGTCGGCCGCCGCCAGCGTCAGCGCCACCACCTGGCCGCCCTGCGCTTCGCGTCGCACCACGCGCACCGGCATCAGCTCGCCGGCGGCGACGCCGGTGCGCTGGTACAGGCGCGCCTCGGCGGCGATCAGCTCGCCTGCCAGCAGCCAGTAGGCCTCGTCCCAGGCCGCCAGCAGCGGCGGCGTGGCGGCTTCGCCCAGCACCGCGGAGATGGCGCCGAGCAGGTGGCGGCCGACGATCGGGTAGTGCGCGGGCGTGATGCCCACCGCCGCATGCTTGTGCACGATACGCTCGACCACCGGCCCCAGCGCCGCCGCGTTGTCGATGTTGGCGGCGTAGGCGAACACCGCCGACGCCAGCGACTGCTGCTGGCTGCCGTTGGCCTGGTTGCCCATGTTGAACAGCTGGGTCAACTCGGGCCGGTCGGCGAACATCTCGCGGTAGAAATGCGTGGTGATGGCCAGGCCATGCTCGCGCAGCACGGGCACGCTTGCATCGATATAGGGGCGGGAAGCGGCGGACAGCATCAGGTATCACTCCGTTTTATTCATGCAAACAATATGCATGTTTTTGGACAACAAAAAACCGGCATTCGCCGGCCACGCGCGGATCCCATCCGCTCAGGCCGAACGCCGGTTCAGGAAATCACGATGCAGGCGGATGATCGATTCGGCGGTGTGGCTGCCGGTGACATCGGCCAGCGTGACGTCGTCGAGCGCGCGGTAGAAGGCTTGCTCGGCCACGTCCAGCGCGCGCTTCAGGTGGCAGTTGCCGTGCAGCGCGCAGGGCGGGTTGTCGCAGTCGATCACCGGCCGGTGCCCTTCCAGCTCGCGCAGGATGGTGCCGATGGTGAGGCGCTCGGCGTCGGGGCCCAGCTGCAGGCCGCCGTGGCGACCGCGCGTGGCGCTGACCCAGCCCAGCTTCGACAGCCGCGCCGCCACCTTGACCAGGTGGTTGTGCGAGATGCCGAACTGCTGGCCGACCTCGGCGATCGTGATCGGCCGGCTGCCGTCGCCACGGGCGACGTACATCAGCAGGCGCAGCGCATAGTCGGAGAAGCGGGTCAGTTGCATCGTGGCGTCATGTTAAAAAAGATGCATCCTGGATGCAAGTTATATTTTTCTGCGGCGTGCTACGGTTCGGGATCCGCCAACAGGCGCCGGCCACCATTGTGATTCACAACAGACTTCGCTGCAGCCCCATCCAGGGCCGCCCATAAAAGAGTCATAAGGCGCCGGTTATACTGATTGGCGAACCCGGCCCCGCCCGCCCCGTGGCGCGGGGCCTCGCCATTCCAGCAACGAGGTCTTACCAACAATGCGCAGATTCACTTCCCAGCTTGCCCGCCCCGCCCGTCCTGCCCGCCGCGCGCGCGGCTTTACCCTGATCGAGATCATGGTCGTGATCGTGATCCTCGGCGTGCTGGCGGCACTGGTGGTGCCCAAGATCATGAGCCGTCCGGACGAAGCCCGCATCGTCGCGGCGCGCCAGGATATCTCGTCGATCATGCAGGCGCTCAAGCTGTACCGCCTTGACAACAGCCGCTATCCGACCACCGAGCAGGGCCTGGGTGCGCTGGTGGCCAAGCCTACCACCGAGCCGGTGCCCAACAACTGGAAGGGCGGCGGCTACCTGGAAAAGCTGCCCAAGGATCCGTGGGGCCATCCGTACCAGTACCTGAACCCCGGCGTGCGCGGCGAAATCGACGTGTTCAGCTTCGGTGCCGACGGCCAGGCCGGCGGCAACGCCAACGACGCCGATATCGGCAACTGGGAGTAAGCGCCCCTGCCGCCCGCCCTTGCCGCTTCCCTGATGACCACGGCGCCGCGCCGCCGCGCCCCCCGGCAGCGGCACTCCGGCTTCACGCTGCTGGAGTTGCTGGTGGTGATGGTGATCGCCGGCATCGTGATCTCGCTGGTCGCGGTCAATGCCTCGCCCAACGAGCGTGGCCGCGTGCTTGACGACGGCCAGCGCATCGCGCGGCTGTTCGAGCTGGCGCAGGAAGAAGCGCAACTGGGCGCGCGCCCGATCGCCTGGGAAGGCGACGCCGGCGGCTGGCGCTTCCTCGAATCGACTCCCAATGGCTGGATCCCCTTGCGCACCGACGTGTTCGCGCCCGGCACCTGGCGCCTGGCGCTGGACCAGGTCATCGTCGCCGAGGGCGGCCGCAGCACCGGCACCAACAGCCCGCCGCGGCTGATTTTCGGGCGCGAGCTGATCGATGCCCCGCAGCGCCTGGTTCTTGTGCGCGGCGATATCCGCGTCGACGTGGCCGGCGACGGCAGCGGCCGCTATTTCGCCAGCACGCCATGATGCGCCCGCGCTTGCCCGCACGCCGGCGCGCCCGCGCCGCCGGCTTCACGCTGATCGAAGTGCTGGTTGCACTGACCATCCTGGCGGTGGCTTTGACCGCGGCGATGCGTGCGATGGGCTCGATGGTCGATGCCAGCGCGTCGCTGCAGACCCGCATGCTGGCCGAATGGAGCGCCGAGAACCACCTGGCCTCGCTGCGCCTGGCCAAGACCTGGCCCGAGCCCGGCGTCAGCGGCTATGCGTGCCCGCAGGGCGGCACGCCGCTGTACTGCGAGCAATCCGTGTCGGCCACGCCCAATCCGGTATTCCGACGCGTCGAGATCGCGGTCTATCCGTCGGCCACCGACAAGTCGGTGCGGCTGGCGTGGCTCGTCACCATCGTTCCCAATGAAATCCGCAACGTGCTCTGAGCGCCGGCGCGGGCGCCAATCCGCCGGCGGCTTCACGCTGCTGGAAATGCTGGTCGCCATCACGCTGCTGGCGGTGATGGCGGTGATCGGCTGGCGCGCGCTGGACAGCCTGACGCGCGGCCGCGAACGGCTGATCGACCATGACACCCGGCTGGATGCGCTGAAGGTGCTGTACGGCCAGCTGCAGGCCGATTGCGAGCATTTGGCCAACCCCACGCTGCTGCAGGGCAGCCCGGTCGAGCTCGGCCCGAACCGCGTGCTGCTGGTGCGCGACCGCCGCGACGAAGGCCAGCCGCCGGCATGGCAGGCACTGTCCTACCAGCTTGACGGCAACACGCTGGTGCGCGTGGCCGCGCCGCCGGTGAGCAACCGCGCCGCGCTGCAGTCATCGCTGCTGGCGCTGCGCCAGGGCGGGGAAAGCAACGCGCAGGTGCGGCGCGTGCTGGGCAACGTCGACGGCATGAGCGCGCGCGCCTGGGTCGAACCCGGCGGCTGGCAGGCCGACAGCAACCGCATCCGCAACGTGCTGTTCAGCGGCAACGCGGCCAGCGCGGTGCAAGCGTCGGAGGCCGGCGCGGCGGTGCCCAATACCGCGGTGCGCGCGGTGGAACTGACCATCCTCGCCCGCATGGGCGACGGCGACGCGCCGCGGCAGTTCCAGAAGATCTGCATGTCGGGGCTATGACGCACGCCCGCCGTCCCCTCCGCTTCAGGCCTTTGCGCCGCGCGCGCGGCGCCGCCGTGGTCACCGCGCTGCTGATGGTGACGCTGGCCGTGGTGGTGGTGTCGGGCATGCTGTGGCGGCAGCAGGTGCAGATCCGCGCCATCGAGAATCAGCGGCTGCTGGCCCAGGCCACCTGGATCGAGCGCGCCGCGGTCGACTGGGCACGGCTGATCTTGCGCGACGACCAGCGCCGCAGCAATGTCGACGAACTGGGCGAGCCGTGGGCGGTGCCGATCGCCGAGACCCGCCTGTCGGATTTCCTGGGTGCGTCGCTGCGCACCGACGTTGCGGGCGAGACCTCGTTCCTGTCCGGGCGCATCCTCGATGCGCAGGCGCGCTTCAACCTTGCCAACCTGGTGACATGGTCCGCCACCGGCGGCCAGGGCGCGGCGGTCGGGCGGGTCGCCAATATCGACCAGTCGGCGCAGGCCGCCTATGGCCGGCTGCTGCGCACCGTGGGCCTGAACCCGGCGCTGGCCGAGTCCACCGCGCGCCACATGCTGCAGGCCGCGCAAGGCGGCCACGGCGGCGAGGGCTCGGGCCGGCAGGCGCCACGCCCGCTCGACAGCGTGCAGGGCCTGCTGGCGCTGCCCGGCTACACGCCCGAGATGGTGGCGGTGCTGGAGCCCTTCGTGATCGTGCTGCCCGAGCGCACCCTGGTCAATGCCAACACCGCCGAGGCCGAGGTGCTGGCGGCCATGATCGACAAGCTGCCGCTGGAGCGCGCGCGCGAACTGGTGCGCCAGCGCGACCGGGCGTACTTCAACAATATCGGCAACCTGCAGACACAGCTGTCCACGCTGGCGCCGCAGGCCAGCAGCGGCAACCTGGGCAACCTGCTCGACGTGCGCACGCATTACTTCCTGGTCTACGGGCTGGTGCGGCACGAGCGCGCCAGGCGGCTGCAGGTGTCGCTGATCTACCGCGGCGAACCGCTCGGTGCGGCCAACACCACCCGCGTGATGTGGGTCCAGGACGCGGACCGGCTGCCGGACCTGCGCTGAACCATGCAAGGCGGCCTGGCGCACATATGAAAACGGCACACCGGTGCAGACGGGGAGAATGGTATTGACGCGATTTTGTCACGCAGGCAAGGTATGCTGCGGCGCTGGCGCGAGCCTGACACCAGCCCGCTCGCCGCTGATCGGCCTCCCAGGCCGCCCGCCGGCATCCCCGCACTCCGGCAAGTTTCCTGCGCCGGGGCGTTCCCGGGCGCACCCCCATGGGCCAAGCGCCTTATCGAGCCGTTCTACTGAAGCCAAAGCAAGGACACCTTGAGCACCACTCTGTACGTGCGCTTGCCGCACCGGCCGCATGACCAGCCGCAACCGTGGCAGTTCGGCGCCCTGCCCTTTGCGCTGGTGCGCACGGCGGCGGGCGAGCCGACACGGCGCGGATCGCCTCGCGCCGCACCGGAAGTGTTGCGAGAAGGCCACGCCCGCATCGCCGACCTGCCCGCGGCGGAGCGGCTGGTGCTGATCCTGGCCGCGAGCGACGTACTGCTGACCACCGCCAGCGTGCCGCCGCTGCCGCCCGCGCGCTTGAAGCAGGCGCTGCCCAACCTGGTCGAGGACGCGCTCGCCACCGACGCGCAGCCCTGCCATATCGGCATCGGCCCTGCCCTCGACGGCGCCACGACCGGCCGCGGCCCGCGCCGGCGCTTGCTGATGGTGGCGGACCGCGCCTGGGTGCGCGCGGTGCTGGATGCCTTTGCCGAGCACCGCCATCGCCGCCGCCACATGCTGCCCGCCCAGTTGTGCGTGCCGTTGGCCGCGCTGGCCGAAGCAGAAGCCGGCGCAGAGCCGTCGCTGGCGCCGCCCGGCGCGGCGCCGGCACCGGTGCAGCCGGCCACGCTGGTGGTCGAGGCCGCCGCCAGCGCACTCGCCGAAGGCGGGGCGCTCGGCGATGCATTGGGCGAAGCCTTGCCGGACACCGCCAGCAGCACCACACGCCAGTGGCAACTGACCGTGCGCACCGGTGCGCACGCCGGCTACGGCCTGCTGCTGGGCGACGACGCCCTGGCCGCATGGCAGGCGCTGGCGCCTGAAGGCGCCTGGTATGCCGATGCCGACGCCGCTGCGATGGCGCCGGTGCCCGGCCTGCGCCAGGCCGCTCGCACCGGCTGGCAGCTGTGGATCGATGGTGCGCAGGAATGCCTGCGCGAACCTGGGCTCGACCTGGCGCAGTTCGAGTTCGCTCAGGGCCGCGCCGACCGCTGGAACCTGGTGGCGTGGCGCCTGCCGCTGGCAATGCTGGCGGGCCTGGTGCTGGTCCAGCTGATCGGCATGAACACGCACTGGCTGCTGCTGCGCAACGAACAGCAACGGCTCGAAGCCGCGCAGGCGCAGACGCTGCGCGGCACCTTCCCGCAGACGCCGACGGTGATCGACGCCCCGCTGCAGATGCGCCGGCAGGTCGAGCAGCTGCGCATCGCCAGCGGGCGCAGCACACCCGATGATTTCCTGCCGCTGGCCGACCGCTTCGCCCAGGCCGCGCGCCGGCTGCCGCCCGACGGGCTGCAGGCCCTCGAGTACCGCGGCCGCATGCTGGTGGTGACGCTCAAGCCCGGCACCGACACCGCCGGCCTGCGCAGCGCGGCGCGCCAGGCCGGGCTGCAGATGGAAGAAGACAAGGCCGGCAATGCCGCGGGCAGCACCGGCTCGAGCGCAGGCACGCCTGTGACACCCGGCTCGCGCTGGACCGTCAAGCCCGGCCTGTGACCGGCGGATGCCCGACATGAACCCATTGAAAGATTCCACCCGCCACCCCTCGCCCGCCGCCCGCCGCAGCGGCGCCGCAGCGCTGCGCACGCGCCTGGCGCGGCTGCGCCCGTCGGTGCCGCAGGCATGGCGGGAACGCTTCGACGCCTTCTGGTCGGCGCGCAACCCGCGCGAGCAGGCCATCCTCGGCGGCGGCGGCGCGGTACTGGCGCTGGTGCTCGGCTACCTGCTGCTGTGGGAGCCGGCCGCCGACGGCCGCGAACGCGCCGCGCGCAACCTGCCGCAGCTGCGTGCCGACCTGGCCGAGATGGAAACGCTCGCGCAGGAAGCCCGCGGCCTGAAGGCCACGCCGGCGCCGTCGCTGCGCGGCGACGAACTGACCCAGGCGCTGCAGGAAAGCCTGGGCCAGTACGGCCTGAAAGCTACCCGGCTCGCGGCTGCCGCCGACAACAGCGTGCAGGTGCAGCTCGACAAGGTTCCGTTCGGGGCGGTCAGCACCTGGCTGCAGGACGTACGCCAGCAGCAGCGCATGAAGGTGATCGATGCCCGCGTGGTCTACGTCGGCGCGACGGCGCTGGTGAACGTTACCGCGACCCTGCAGGGTCCGGGTGGCCGCAGCTGATGGTGCGGCTGGAAACCCTGCGCCTGCCGCGCCGTGCGCTGCGCCAGCCGGCCGCCGCGCGGCGCCTGCGCTGGCTCGGGCTTGGCCTGGCCACGGCCGCGGTCACCACGGTGGCGATGCTGCCGGCGACATGGATCGCCGCGCGCGTCGCCACGCAGACGCAGGGACGTGTGTTGCTGGCCGATGCCAGCGGCTCGCTGTGGCGCGGCAGCGCCACGCTGGCGCTGTCGGCCGGCGCAGGCAGCCAGACCGCCACCGTGCTGCCCGGCCGGCTGCACTGGACGCTGGCGTTCTGGCCGCTGCTGACCGGGCACGCACGGCTGGTGCTGACCCACGCCGAGGCCATGGCCGCGCCGGTCGCGGTCACCGCGACGCCGGGCGGCTGGACCGCGCAATCCGGCGCGATGCGGCTGCCCGCCTCGCTGCTCGAGGGCGTGGGCGCGCCGTTCAACACGCTGCGCCCGGACGGCCTGATGCGGGTGGACTGGTCCACGCTGCAGGGCCGGTTTTCCGGCAAGGGCATGACCGGCCATATGACGCTGCGCATCGAGCAGGTATCGGCCGCGGTCAGCCGGCTGCGCCCGCTGGGCAGCTACCGCGCCGAGATCGACTGGACCGGCGAAGGCGACGGCAAGCTGCAGCTGCGCACCATCGATGGTCCGCTGCACCTGGAGGGCAGCGGCACGCTCGGGCGGCAGGCGCGCTTCGAGGGTACCGCGCATGCCGAACCGGACGCCGCGACGCAGCTGGCCAGCCTGCTGAGCCTGCTGGGACGACGAGACAACAATGTGACTAGGCTGCGTTTCTGATGCCACGCAGAGCGCACAGCCCACGGAAATGACTATGACCACCCACGCCAACCGACCTGTTTTCAAGACCGCCTGCGCCCGTGCCGTGGCATTGCTCTGCGGGCTCTCCTTGCTGGCGCCCGCGCCGCTGTGGGCCCAGCCCGGGGCGCCGGCCTCGCGTACCCAGGGCACGCCGCCGGCGCCGCCCGACGTGACTCCCGCCAATCGCGACCAGGTGGTGCTGAACTTCGTCAACGCCGACCTGGATTCCGTGATCAAGGCGGTCGGCCAGGCCACCGGCAAGAACTTCGTCATCGACCCGCGCGTGAAGGGCACCGTCAATCTGGTCACGGAGCAGCCGGTCTCGCGCGCGCAGGCGCTGCAGACGCTGGGCTCGGTGCTGCGCATGCAGGGTTACGCCATGGTCGAGAGCAACGGCTTTACCAAGGTCGTGCCCGAGGCCGACGCCAAGCTGCAGGGCTCGCCCACCGTGATCGGCGGCAGCCCCAGCCGCGGCGACCAGGTGGTGACCCAGGTGTTCCGGCTGAACTACGAGTCGGCCAACAACCTGGTGCCGGTGCTGCGGCCGATGATCGCGCCCAACAACACCATCACCGCCTACCCGGCCAACAACACCCTGGTCATCACCGACTACGCCGACAACCTGCGCCGCATCGCCCGCATCATCGCCGCGGTCGATGCGCCGGCCTCGGGCGAGGTCGAACTGGTGCCGCTCAAGCACGCGCTGGCCAGCGATACCGCGGCGGTGCTGCAGCGCCTGCTGGACCCGGGCGCCGCGGGTGCCACCGGCGGCGGCGGTGCCGCGGCCGTCGATGCCAGCCTGCGCACTTCGGTGGTGGCCGAGCCGCGCAGCAACTCGCTGATGATCCGCGCCACCAGCCGCGCGCGCCTGCAGCAGGCGCGCCAGCTGATCGAGAAGCTCGACCAGCCCTACGCGCGCCCCGGCAACATCTGGGTGGTACCGCTGAAGAACGCCGATGCGATCAAGCTGGCCGCCACGCTGCGCGCCATCGTTGCCGCCGACAGCAGCTTCGCCAGCACCACCCAGCCCGGCGCACAGGCCGGCGGCATCGGCGGCGCGGCGGGCATGACCAATGTGTCGACGCCAACCGGCGGCCAGTTCACCGGCGGCGCCACCACCGCCCAGACCGGCATGCGCGGCGGCACCGGCACCGGGGGCGGCACCGGCGGCGCCTATGGCAACTCGGCCTTCGCGGCCTCGTTCGGCACCACCACGCAGCCGGCCACGGGCGGCATCATCCAGGCGG
Organism: Cupriavidus sp. SS-3; assembly: GCF_035818815.1. Classification (NCBI taxonomy): domain Bacteria; kingdom Pseudomonadati; phylum Pseudomonadota; class Betaproteobacteria; order Burkholderiales; family Burkholderiaceae; genus Cupriavidus; species Cupriavidus sp. SS-3. The sequence continues at coordinate 136,302 of NZ_JAYLVT010000016.1, read as the reverse complement.
ACCCCTCCACCAACTCGCTGATCATCACCGCCAGCGAACCGGTCTACCGCAACCTGCGCGGCGTGATCGACGACCTCGACGCGCGCCGCGCGCAGGTCTATATCGAGTCGATGATCGTCGAAGTCACCGCCACCCAGGCGAGTGAACTCGGCATCCAGTGGCAGGGCCTGATCAGCTCGTCAAGCGGCAACAACAACGTCTTTGCCGGCACCAACTTCGGCACCGGCGGACAGAACATCCTCAACCTGACCCTGGCCGGCGCCCTGGCCGACGCCAACCGCTCCGCCGGCATCGCTGCCGCGCAGCAACTGGTCCCCGACATCGGCGGCCTGAACCTGGGCATCGTCAACCGGGCCATGGGCCTGGGCGCCCTGCTGCGCGCGCTGGGCACCAACGGCAGCGTCAACCTGCTGTCGACACCGAACCTGATCACGCTCGAGAACGAGGAAGCCAAGATCCTGATCGGCCAGAACATCCCGATCACCACCGGCTCCTACGCCCAGACCGGCGGCGCGGCGTCGGTCACGCCGTTCCAGACCTTCGACCGCAAGGACGTCGGCATCACGCTGCGGGTCAAGCCGCAGATCACCGACGGCGGGCTGGTGAAGATGCAGATCTTCCAGGAATCGTCGAACGTGGTGCAGGCAACCGCCAACCTGATCCAGGGCCCGACCACCAATGTGCGCTCGATCGAGACCAACGTGCTGGTCGACGACGGCCAGATCATCGTGCTGGGCGGCCTGATCGAGGACAACTATGGCGACGGCGTGCAGAAGGTGCCGCTGCTGGGCGACATCCCGCTGATCGGCGGCCTGTTCCGCTACGAGAACAAGAACCGCTCGAAGACCAACCTGCTGGTGTTCCTGCGGCCCTACGTGATGCGCACCGCCGGCGCCACCGACCGCCTGACCGCGGACCGCTACGACTATATGCGCGCGCAGCAGCAGGGCTTCGTATCGCCTAACATCATGGTGCGGGACACCAACACGCCGCTGCTGCCGCCGGCCGACGCGCCGAGCACGCCGTTCGTCAACCCGCGCACCAACGGCCCGGTGGCGGGCCCGTTGCCGCTGCCGCAAACGCTGCCGCAGAGTGCGCCGCAGCCCGGCGTGCCGGGTCAGCCACAGCCGCTGCAGGCGGTCCCGCAACCGGTGCCCGAACCGGCCCCGCAACCCGCGCCCCAGCCCGTGCCGCAAGCGCCGGTGGGCGCCCCGCAGCCGCTCAACCAGCGCGGCGAAGCCGCACTCCCGTACTGAGGCCCGCCATGGCCAGCGAAGTCCAAACCGCCCTCTCCACCGCTCCAGCCGGCATCGCCGACATCAGCCCGCCGGCCGAACTCGAACCACCCTCGCCGATGGCGGCGCGGCTGGTCTCGTACGGCTTTGCGCGCGAGGCCCCGCTGCTGATCGCGCACCAGCGTCCCGACGGGCTCGAGGTGTGGGTCAGCCGCGCCACCTCGCCCACGGCGCTGGCCGAAGTGGCGCGCGTGCACGGCGCATTGCGCCTGCGCGTGCTGGAACCCGAGGCGCTGGAGCATGCCATGTCCGACGCCTATAACCGCCAGGACGGCAGCGCCGCGCAGGTGGTGGGCGAGGTCGAGGGCGAGGTCGACCTGTCGCGCCTGATGCAGGACATTCCCGCGGTGGAAGACCTGCTGGAATCCGAAGACGATGCGCCGATCATCCGCATGATCAACGCGCTGCTGACGCAGGCGGCGCGCGAAGGCGCCTCGGATATCCATATCGAGCCGTTCGAATCGTCGTCGGTGGTGCGCTTCCGCGTCGACGGCACGCTGCGCGACGTGGTGCGGCCCAAGAAGGCGCTGCACGGCGCGCTGATCTCGCGCATCAAGATCATGGCGCAGCTCGACATTGCCGAGAAGCGCCTGCCGCAGGACGGCCGCATCACGCTGCGCGTGGGCGGGCGGCCGGTCGACGTGCGCGTCTCGACGCTGCCCACCGGCCACGGCGAGCGCGCGGTGCTGCGCCTGCTGGACAAGGAAGCCGGCCGGCTGGACCTGGCCAAGCTGGGCATGGCGCCCGACACGCTGCGTGGCTTCGACCAGCTGATCCGCCAGCCGCACGGCATCGTGCTGGTGACCGGGCCGACCGGCTCGGGCAAGACCACCACGCTGTATGCCGCGCTGTCGCGGCTGGATGCGCGCACCACCAACATCATGACGGTGGAAGACCCGGTCGAGTACGACCTCGACGGCATCGGCCAGACCCAGGTCAACCCGCGCATCGACATGACCTTCGGCAAGGCCCTGCGCGCAATCCTGCGCCAGGACCCGGACGTGGTCATGATCGGCGAGATCCGCGACCTGGAAACCGCGCAGATCGCGGTACAGGCGTCGCTGACCGGCCACCTGGTGCTGGCCACGCTGCACACCAACGACTCGGCGTCGGCGGTGACGCGGCTGGTCGACATGGGCATCGAGCCGTTCCTGCTGTCGTCGTCGCTGCTGGGGGTGCTGGCGCAGCGGCTGGTACGCCGCCTGTGCCCGCACTGCAAGCGCGAGGAAGTGATCGAGGTCACGCCCGCCGAGGCCGACGTGCTGCACGCGCAGGGCAAGCCGCTGCAGACCGTGTGGCATCCGGTCGGCTGCGACAAGTGCGGCCAGTCGGGCTACCAGGGGCGCATGGGCGTCTATGAACTGCTGACGGTGGACGACGAAATCCGCACCATGATCCACCGCCAGGCGCCCGAGTCGGAGATCAAGCAGGTGGCGCTGACGCACGGCATGCACACCATGCGCGGCGACGCGCAGCGCTGGATCGACAGCGGCGCGACCTCGCTCGAGGAAGTGCTGCGCGTCACGCGCGACTGACGCGGAGCCGCCCGCATGCCAGCTTTCCGCTATGAAGCCGCCGATGCCGCCGGCAAGACCGACCGCGGCGTGATCGAGGCCGACAGCGCGCGCCAGGCCCGCACCCAGTTGCGCGCGCGCGGGCTCACGCCGCTGACCGTCGACGCGCTGGCCGGCGCCGGCCTGGCGCCGCGCGGCGGCAGCCAGCTGTTCGCGCGCAAGCTGTCGACACAGGAGCAGGCGCTGTTCACGCGCCAGCTGGCCAGCCTGATCGTGGCCGGCCTGCCGCTGGACGAAGCGCTGGGCGCGCTGGCCGACCAGGCCGAGCGGCCCTACGTGCATGAACTGCTGGCCGGCATCCGCGCCGAAGTGATGGGCGGCAGCGCGCTGTCGGTGGCGCTGGCGCAGCATCCGCGCGATTTTCCGGACATCTACCGCGCGCTGGTCTCGGCCGGCGAGCACTCCGGCCACCTGGGCGTGGTGCTGGAGCGGCTGGCCGGCTACATCGAATCGCGCAACACGCTGACCTCCAAGATCCGGCTGGCCTTCACCTATCCGGCCATCGTCACGGTGGTGGCGTTCGCGATCGTGATCTTCCTGCTGTCGTATGTGGTGCCGCAGGTGGTGAGCGTGTTCGCCAACACCAAGCAGAAGCTGCCCACGCTGACCATCATCATGCTGTGGCTGTCGGATTTCGTGCGCAACTGGTGGTGGGCGGCGCTCGCGGTGATCGCGGTGGCCGCGTTCAGCATCCGCCGGCTGCTGAGCCAGCCCGCGGTGCGGCTGGAATGGCACCGCTGGCTGCTGACCGCGCCGCTGGTCGGCAAGCTGGTACGCGGCTACAACACTGCGCGCTTTGCCGGCACGCTGGCGATCCTGGTTTCCGCGGGCGTGCCGATCCTGCGCAGCCTGCAGGCTGCCGGCGAGACCCTGACCAACGAAGCGCTGCGCGCCAACGTCGAAGACGCCAACACCCGCGTGCGCGAAGGCGCCTCGCTGGCGCGCGCGCTGGCGGCGCAGAATCAGTTTCCGCCGGTGCTGGTGCACCTGATCCGCTCGGGCGAAGCCACCGGCAACCTCCCGGTGATGCTGGACCGCGCCGCGCAAGGCGAAGCGCAGGAACTGGAACGGCGCACGCTGTTCCTGACCAGCCTGCTGGAACCGCTGCTGATCCTGACCATGGGCGTGGTGGTGCTGCTGATCGTGCTGGCGGTGCTGATGCCGATCATCGAGATCAACCAGCTGGTGCGGTAAGAGCGCTGTGCTGGCAACCAGCAACGCTCGCATTGCCTGACGCCGCTGGTGCAGGCTCCCCTCTCCCGCGAAGTGGGAGAGGGGTGGGGGTGAGGGTGGGAGCATCAACGAAGTGCAGCGCATCGGTATGCCGGCGCCTGCCCTCACCCCCTGCCCCTCTCCCGCAGGCGGGAGAGGGGAGAAAACCAGCAGCCGTTTTACTCCGCCTTCTTGCTCGGACGCTTGCGCGTCTTGCGCGCCGGCGCCGGCACCGGTGCGGCCTCGGCCTCAACCGCAGCCGGTTGCGGTTCCGCCTCCACCGTCGCCGTCAGCACGGTCGTGCCCGGCGCCGCGAACACCGACTGGTCGATCGGCCACGGCGTCTCGCTCAACGTCACCTCCGGCCGGCGCGCCGCGCGCTTGCGCGCGCTGGTGCGGCTGCCAGCCTTCGGTTGCACATCAGGCGGCACTTCGGGCTGCGGGTCCGGCTGCGGCGCCGCTTCCAGCGGCGGCACCGGCTCGGGCTCGGCCTGCACCGCGTCGGCCGCGACAAAGGGCGGCTCGGCTTGCGCCGGGGCTTCCGGCTCGGACGCAACCGTCTCCGGCGTGGGCAGTGGCTCGACCCCGCGGGCCGGTTCCGGCGCCGGCGCGGGTGCGGGTGCGGGCTGGCGACGCGCCGGCTCCGCGTGCTGGGCCGGCGGCTGCGGCGTGCGCTGCTGCGGCTCGCCGCCCTTGGCGCGCTTTTTCAGCCGCACCCAGATGGTCTTGTTGTTGCCGCCGTTGCGGGTCTCGACCTCGAACAGGCCGGTCGCCGCGACCAGCTCCGACAGCTTGCCGTAGCCGTAGTTGCGCGAGTCGAATTCCGGCGCCTGCTTGGCGATATGGTTGCCCATGCTGCCCAGCGCCAGCCAGCCGTCTTCGTCCGACACCGCCTGCGCCGCGTTCTGCAGCAGGCGCACCAGGCGCGAATCCTGGCGCAGCTCGCCGGTGCTGCGCTTGCGCGTGGGCGCGGCGGCGCCATCGGCCCCGTCCGCGCCGTCGGTGTCGACTTCGGCGCGCAGCACGTCGGAATAGATGAACTTGTCGCAGGCGGTGACGAACGGCTTGGGCGTCTTGCGCTCGCCAAAGCCGTACACCGTCAGGCCCTGTTCGCGGATGCGCGAGGCCAGCCGGGTGAAGTCGCTGTCGCTGGAGACGATGCAGAAGCCATCGAAGCGCCCGGTGTAGAGCAGGTCCATGGCGTCGATGATCATCGCGCTGTCGGTCGCGTTCTTGCCGACGGTGTAGCGGAACTGCTGGATCGGCTGGATCGAGTGCGACAGCAGCCGCTCCTTCCAGCCGGCCAGGTTGGGGCGAGTCCAGTCGCCGTAGATGCGCTTGACGGCGGCCACGCCGTACTTGGCGACCTCGGCCAGCAGGCCTTCGACGATGGCGGGCGCCGCGTTGTCGGCGTCGATCAGCACGGCCAGGGTCGCAGTGCCCTGGCGGGGGGAATTGGTCATGTTCGGATATTCGCTGGCAAGCCGCGCACCGGCGCGGGCGGACTAGATCGGGTTGCACCAGGATGGCAACGCAGATATGACGCACAAGAGACCGCCCGGCCAAGGCGCGGGCGATCTCGATGCAACGCAGTGTACACGCCAGGCCCTGTCGATACGGGAAATCGCGGCCATGACCGGCACGCTTTGTGCTGCATTGCAAGGTACCGCCGACTTTGTGGCGGTGCTACCATGCCGCGCAGAGACACAGCCGCTCCGGGCCTTCACAAGAGGCAACGAGGCGGTTGCCCACAACTGCAGGTTTCGGTGATCCCGACAGCACGCCCATAGAGGAGCACGCATGAATGCCCCCCTGACCTCGCCGGTCAGCGACGCCATCCGCCAGGCGCTCGCCAACGTTTCCCTCGAAGACAAATACACACTCGAACGCGGCCGCATCTATATCAGCGGCACGCAGGCGCTGGTGCGCCTGCCGATGCTGCAGCAGGAGCGCGACCACGCCGCCGGGCTGAACACCGCCGGCTTTATCTCCGGCTATCGCGGCTCGCCGCTGGGCGCGCTCGACCAGTCGCTGTGGAAGGCCAAGAAGCACCTGGCCGCGCACAACATCGTGTTCCAGGCCGGCCTGAACGAAGACCTCGCCGCCACCTCGGTGTGGGGCTCGCAGCAGGTCAACATGTACCCCGACGCGAAGTTCGACGGGGTCTTCGGCATGTGGTACGGCAAGGGGCCGGGCGTGGACCGCACCGGCGACGTGTTCAAGCACGCCAACTCGGCGGGCTCCTCCCGGCACGGTGGCGTGCTGGTGCTGGCCGGCGACGACCACTCGGCCAAGTCCTCGACGCTGGCGCACCAGTCCGAGCACATCTTCAAGGCCTGCGGCCTGCCGGTGCTGTATCCGTCCAACGTGCAGGAGTACCTGGACTACGGCCTGCACGGCTGGGCCATGAGCCGCTACTCGGGGCTATGGGTGGCGATGAAGTGCGTGACCGACGTGGTGGAATCGTCGGCCTCGGTCGAGCTGGACCCGCACCGCGTGCAGATCGCGCTGCCGGGCGACTTCATCATGCCGCCGGGCGGCCTCAACATCCGCTGGCCCGATCCGCCGCTGGAGCAGGAGGCGCGGCTGCTCGACTACAAGTGGTACGCCGGCCTGGCCTATGTGCGCGCCAACAAGCTCGACCGCATCGAGATCGATTCGCCGCATGCGCGCTTCGGCATCATGACCGGCGGCAAGGCCTATCTGGACACGCGCCAGGCGCTGGCCGACCTGGGCCTGGACGACGCCACCTGCGCGCAGATCGGCATCCGGCTGTACAAGGTCGGCTGCGTGTGGCCGCTCGAGGCGCATGGCGCGCGCGCCTTTGCCGAGGGCCTGCAGGAAATCCTGGTGGTGGAGGAGAAGCGCCAGATCATGGAGTACGCGCTCAAGGAAGAGCTGTACAACTGGCGCGACGATGTCCGCCCCAAGGTCTACGGCAAGTTCGACGAGAAGGACAACGCCGGCGGCGAATGGTCGATCCCGCAGGGCCACTGGCTGCTGCCGGCACACTATGAGCTGTCGCCGGCGATCATTGCCAAGGCCATCGCCACGCGCCTGGACAAGTTCGACCTGCCGGTGGACGTGCGCGCGCGCATCACCGCGCGCCTGGCCATCATCGAGGCCAAGGAAAAGGCGCTGGCCACGCCGCGCGTGGTCGGCCAGGGGAAGGACCAGCCGAAGGCCGAGCGCAAGCCGTGGTTCTGCTCGGGCTGCCCGCACAACACCTCGACCAACGTGCCCGAGGGCTCGCGCGCGCTGGCCGGCATCGGCTGCCACTACATGACGGTGTGGATGGACCGCAGCACCAGCACCTTCAGCCAGATGGGCGGCGAAGGCGTGGCGTGGATCGGCCAGGCGCCGTTTGCCGGCGACAAGCATGTGTTCGCCAACCTGGGCGACGGCACCTACTTCCATTCCGGCCTGCTGGCGATCCGCGCGTCGATCGCCGCGGGCGTCAACATCACCTACAAGATCCTGTACAACGACGCGGTGGCGATGACCGGTGGCCAGCCGGTGGACGGCCAGCTGTCGGTGCAGGATATCGCCTGGCAGGTGCACAGCGAGGGCGCGAAGCAGATCGTCATCGTCAGCGACCAGCCCGAGAAGTACAACGCGGCGATCAAGCTGCCGCCAGGCATCGACATCCATCACCGCGACCAGCTCGACCGCGTGCAGCGGGAACTGCGCGAAGTGCCGGGGTGCACCATCCTGATCTACGACCAGACCTGCGCCACCGAAAAGCGCCGCCGCCGCAAGCGCGGCACGATGGAAGACCCGCCGCGCCGCGCCTTTATCAACGACGCGGTCTGCGAAGGTTGCGGCGACTGCTCGGTCAAGTCCAACTGCCTGTCGGTGGAACCGCTGGAAACCGAGTTCGGCACCAAGCGCCAGATCAACCAGTCCTCGTGCAACAAGGACTTCTCGTGCGTGAACGGCTTCTGCCCCAGCTTCGTCACGGCCGAGGGCGCGCAGGTGCGCAAGCCCGAGCAGCATGGCGTGGCGATGGACAGCCTGCCGGCGCTGCCTGAGCCGCAGCTGCCGTCGATCCGCCGCGCCTACGGCATCCTGGTGACCGGCGTCGGCGGCACCGGCGTGGTGACCATCGGCGGCCTGCTGGGCATGGCCGCGCACCTGGAGAACAAGGGCGTCACCGTGCTCGACATGGCCGGCCTGGCGCAGAAAGGCGGCGCGGTGCTGTCGCACGTGCAGCTCGCCGCGCGCCCCGACGACCTGCATGCCACCCGCATTGCCATGGGCGAGGCCGACCTGGTGATCGGCTGCGATGCCATCGTGTCGGCCTCCGACGAGGTCATCTCCAAGACCCAGGCCGGCCGCACCCGCGCCGTGGTCAACACCGCGCAAACCCCGACCGCCGATTTCATCAAGAACCCGAAGTGGCAGTTCCCGGGCCTGTCCGCCGAGCAGGACGTGCGCAATGCGGTGGGCGAGAAGTGCGACTTCATCAATGCCTCCGGGCTGGCCGTGGCGCTGCTGGGCGATGCCATCTACACCAACCCGCTGGTGCTGGGCTACGCCTGGCAGAAGGGCTGGATCCCGCTGACGCTGCAGGCGCTGGAGCGCGCCATCGAGCTGAACGGGGTGGCGGTGGAAAAGAACAAGGCCGCCTTCGACTGGGGCCGCCATATGGCGCACGACCCGGAGCACGTGCTGTCGCTGAGCGGCAAGCTCAAGAGCACCGCAGAAGGCGCGGCCGTGGTCAAGCTGCCGGCGTCGACCGGCGCCCTGCTCGACAAGCTGATCGCGCGCCGCGTGGAACACCTGACGGCGTACCAGGATGCGGCTTATGCCAGCCGCTACCGCGAAGCGATCGAGCGCGTGCGCGCGGCCGAGAGCGCGCTGCTGGGCAGCGGCAAGGCCCTGCCGCTGACCGAGGCGGCGGCACGCAACCTGGCCAAGCTGATGGCGTACAAGGACGAGTACGAAGTGGCGCGTCTTTATACGGATCCAGCCTTCCTGGACAAGCTGCGCGCGCAGTTCGAGGGCGAGCCCGGGCGCGACTACCAGCTCAACTTCTGGCTGGCGCCACCGCTGAACGCGAAGCGCGACGACAAGGGCCAGCTGGTCAAGCGCAAGTTCGGCCCGTCGACGATGAAGCTGTTCCGCGTGCTGGCGAAGATGAAGGGCCTGCGCGGCGGCATCTTCGACATCTTCGGCAAGACCGAAGAGCGCCGCACCGAGCGCGCGCTGATCGGCGAGTACCGTGCCTTGCTGGATGAACTGGTGGCGGGCCTCAATGCCGCCAACTACGACACCGCCGTGGCGCTGGCCAACCTGCCGGACGATATCCGCGGCTTCGGCCACGTGAAGGAAAACAACCTGAAGGCGGTGCGCGGGCGCTGGGCGAAACTGCTGGAGCAGTTCCGGCATCCGGAGACGACGCAGCGGGCGGCTTGAGGCCCTCTCCCCATGAGGGGAGAGGGGAACACAATCGGTTTGGGTCAGTCGCCGGCTTACGCCTGCGCCAGCGTCGTTTCCCCCGGTTTCACATACATCGAATGCTTCGGCTGCGACAGCACCCGGCGCACCATCGGCTCGAAGAACGACAGCGGCAGCGTGTCGTAGTCGGTCATGAAGGCGGCGGCATCGTACTTGCGGCAGAACTCCGCGGTGCGCTCGAACAGTTCGGGCTGGCTGCGGTATTGCTCGCGCAGGTTGCGATCCAGGCCGAGATGATGGAAGAAGTAGTAGCCCTGGAACACGCCATGCTTTTCCACCATCCACAGGTTCTCGGCGCTGACGAAGGGCTTGAGGATGGCGGCGGCGATATCGGGATGGTTGAAGCTGCCCAGCGTATCGCCGATATCGTGCAGCAGCGCGCAGACCACGTACTCCTCGTCCTGGCCGTCGCGGTGGGCCAGCGTCGCGGTCTGCAAGGAATGCGTGAGCCGGTCCACCGGGAAGCCACCGCAATCGCCGTCGAGCAGGCGCAGGTGCGCCAGCACGCGGTCAGGCAACGCGCGTGCGAACGGCATGAACTCGGCGGAGATGGCGGCCCAGTCCTCGCGGGTGCCGTGTTCCATATGGCTGAAGCTGGCGCGTGCAGGCGCGTGGGTGTCGCTCATGCGGGTCTCCTTTGATGGGATGGGGCGCGGTGGCCGCGCGTGTCGTTGTCTTTTGCCGGCATTGTGGCACCCGTGGCCGGACTACACTGTCAAAAACCAAACAATGTGCCGGCATATTGCGGCGCAGCAGCGTTGATGTGATCCGGTTCGCACGGCTGTATCTCAAGGAGACAACATGACCTTCAACGGAAGCTGCCATTGCGGCAACATCGCCTTCGCGGTCGAGGCCGACAGCATCCCCAGCGTGATCCGCTGCAACTGCTCGATCTGCCGCCGGCGCGGGCACCTGCTGTGGTTCGTGCCGCGCGCGACCTTCAGGCTGGAAACGCCCGAGAGCAACGCCTCCACCTACCGCTTCAACACCATGAAGATCGCGCACCGCTTCTGCCCGGTATGCGGCTGCGGCCCGTACGCGGACGGCCAGGACAAGGACGGCAAGCCGATGGCCGCGGTCAATGTGCGCTGCCTGGACAATGTCGACCTCGACAGCCTGAAGGTCATCGACTATGACGGCCTGCACCACTGACCCCATGTTCCGCATCCTCGGCATCGACCACCTGGTATTGCGCAGCGCCGATGTGGCGGCGCTGCGGCGCTTCTATGTCGACGTGCTCGGCTGCAGCGTGGAGCGCGAGCAGGCCGAGCTGGGCCTGACCCAGCTGCGCGCCGGTGCCAGCCTGATCGACCTGGTCGCGCTCGACGGTCCGCTGGGCCGCGCCGGCGGCGCCGGGCCGGGCGAGGAAGGTCGCAACCTCGATCATTTCTGCCTGCGCATCGACCCGTTCGACGCGCAGGCGCTGCGCGCGCACCTGGCGCGGCACGGTGTCGACGCGGGCGAAGTGGCGCAGCGCTTCGGCGCCGAGGGCAAGGGCCCCTCGCTGTATGTGCGGGACCCGGACGGCAACGTGGTCGAGCTCAAGGGACCGCCCACGCCGGTGACCGCACAGTAACGCGGTGGCGTCCGGCGCGCCGCGCGCAGTATCGCTACAATTTGCGACTGGCCCCAGGCGCGCCGCTTCCATGGCGGCCATCCCCCGCCGGGCCCGCCATGACCACACTAGAAGCCAGTCCCGGCACGGACGCTGCCGACCACCGCCATGATGCCAGCGCGGCCCGCACCGGGCCGGCGCAGCCGGCCACGCCGCCGCGCCGGCTGGTGTGGATTCTCGGCCTGACCGAGACCATCTCCTGGGGCACGCTGTTCTTCGCCTTCACCGTCTTCATCGAGCCCATGATCGGCAGCCTGGGCTGGTCCAAGCCCTACCTGGCGGGCGGCTATTCGCTGGGGCTGCTGGTGTGGGCGCTGTGCTCGTTCGCGGTCGGCCGGCTGCTGGACCGCGCACCGGCGCGCAACGTGATGGGCGCGGGCTCGGTGCTGGCCGGGCTGGGCCTGCTGCTGTGGGCGTGGACGCCGTCGCAGTCCGTGTTCCTGCTGATGTGGGTGCCGCTCGGCCTGGCCATGGCGACCACGCTGTACGAGCCCGCCTTCGTCGTGCTGCGCCAGGCCTATGGCGACCAGTACCAGAAGCCGATCGTCGCGGTCACGCTGATGGCCGGCTTTGCCAGCACGATCTTCGTGCCGCTGGCGCAATGGCTGGTGCTGCATGTCGGCTGGCGCCCGACCCTGGTCGGCTTTGCCCTGCTGAACCTGCTGGTCTGCGCGCCGCTGCATGCGCGCATGCGCTACGCCCTGCATCCCTCTTACACCGGCGCTGGCGCCGGCACGGCCTCCGCCGGCGGCCGCGACATTGCCCGCGCCACGCTGCGCCAGCCGGTGTTCTGGGCGGTGGTGCTGGCCTTTACCGCGACCGCGGTGGTGGCGTCGCTGCTGGGCGCGCACCTGATCCCGATGCTGACGGAGAAGGGCATGCCGGTGGCACAGCAGCTGGCGGTCGCGGCGCTGATCGGGCCGGCCCAGGTGGCGGGCCGCATGCTGATGATGCGCGCAGGCGTGCGCCACCCGGTGCGGCTGTCGCTGCCGGTCTATGCGCTGATGAGCGCCGGGCTGCTGTGCTTTGCGCTGGGGCATGGCGCGTGGCTGATGGTGGCGGCCGTGCTGTACGGCTGCGCCAACGGCGTCAACACCATGCTGCGCGCGATGGCCATGCCGGAGCTGATCTCGCGCCACCATTACGCCACCCTCAACGGGCTGATGATGACGCCGGTACTGCTGATGCAGGCGGCGGCGCCGTGGCTGGGCGCGCTGCTGTGGCGCGCGGCCGGGGGCTACTGGCTGATGCTGTGGGTGATGCTGGCACTGGCGCTGGCCGCGCTGCTGGCCTTCGGCTACGCGCTGCACCGGCGCGGGCTGCTGCGCGTGGAGGCGGGCCACCCATGACCGGCTCCCCGGCGTCCGCCGCCGTGCTGCCCGCTGGCCGGGTCGCGCGCGCCACGCGCGGCACCATGGCGCTGTTTTTCGTCAACGGCGCTACCTTTGCCACCTGGGGCGTGCATATCCCCACCATCAAGGCACGCTTCGGCCTGTCCGACGCGATGCTGTCGCTGGCGATGCTGGCGGTGGCGGGCGGCGCCATCGTGGCGATGGGCCCGGTCGGGCGCTGGGTGGCGCGCGCCGGCAGCGCGCGCGCCTCGATGGCTGGCGGGCTGCTGTTCGCGCTGGCCACGGTGGCGATCCTGGCGATGCCGTCGTTCTGGCTGCTGCTGCCCGCGCTGCTGGTCTTCGGCATGACCAACGCGGCGTTCGATGTGGCCATGAACGCGCAGGCCGCCACGGTCGAGGCCAGCCGCACGCGGCCGGTGATGTCGTCGCTGCATGGCATGTTCAGCCTGGGCGGCATGGCGGGCGCCGGCTTTGGCGGCCTGATGCTGGCCTTGGAGGTGCCGCCGCTGGCGCATGCGGCCATGATGGCCGGCCTGACCGCGGCGGTGGCGGTGGCCACGCTGCCGGGGCTGCTGGCCGACCACCCCGTGCCGCCTTCCGCGCCCCACCATCGCGACCATGCGGTGCGGGCGCTATGGCTGCTGGGGCTGCTGGCGTTTCTCGGGCTGGTCGGTGAAGGCGCGATGTACGACTGGACCAGCGTCTATATGCGCGACGTGGCACGGGCGCCCGACGGCTGGGTCAGCCTGGGCTATGCCGCTTTCTCCGGCGGCATGGCGTGCGGGCGCTTCGGCGGCGACCGCCTGCGCGCGCGCCTGGGCGACAGGGCGACCCTGACCGGCAGTGCCTGGGTGGGCTTTGCCGGCATTGCGCTGGCGCTGGCCGTGCCGCTGCCGCTGGCCGCGCTGGCGGGCTTTGCGCTGATGGGGCTGGGCGCGGCCAATATGGTGCCGATCTTCTTTGTCGCCGCGTCGCGGCTGCCCGGCGTGGCACCGGCCGAAGCGATTGCGCGCGTGGCGCGCTTCGCCTATGTGGGGCTCTTGCTGGGCCCGGTGCTGATCGGCGGCGTGGCGCACCTGGCCAGCCTGCGCGCCGGCCTGGCGCTGGTGGCGCTGACCATGGGCTGGATCGCGCTGGCGGGAGCGCGCTCGGCGCGGCGCTACCTGCCGCCGCGTACCCCGGCCGGCCAGTAAGCCTTCAGGCCGCGGCCCGCAGCGGTGCCCCGGCGCCCATGCCCTCGAACACGAAGCTGTCCATGGCCAGCACGCCATAGGTGACCTCGTCGGCGACCCGGGACACCGTGGCCGGCTCCGGCAGCGCCGCGCGCGCGCCCTCCGGGCCGAGGGCAGCGCCCAGCGCCACATAGAAAGGCAGCAGGTGCTCGTCGGTCGGGTGTGCCCGGCGCGCATAGGGCGCCTGCGCACGGTAGTCGGCAATCAGGCGGGTGTCGCCGGTGGCCAGGGCCTGGTCCAGTGCCTCGGCCATCCACTGGCGGAACGCTTCGACATAGGGCTCGGCTGCCGGACCGTGCTGTTCGCGCCGGCCGCCGCCAAACACTTCCTGCAGGTTGTGCGTGAAGCTGCCGGAGGCCAGCACCAGCACGCCTTCGTCGCGCAGCGGCGCCAGCGCGCGCCCGATCGCGATCTGGGCCTGGGGAGCCAGATATGGATTCAGCGCCAGCTGCACCACCGGCATGTCGGCATCGGGAAAGAAGTGGCGCATCGGCATCCAGGCGCCATGGTCCAGCGGGCGCTCGTCGTCGTGGCCGACAAAGCCCGCGCCGGGAATCGCCGCCGACTCGACCAGCACCTTGACCCGCGCCGCCAGTTCCGGCGAACCCGGGGCGTCGTAGCGCAGCGCGTACAACTCGCGCGGGAAGCCGCCGAAATCGTGCCAGGCCTCCTGGCGCTCGCGGCTGGTGACCGCCAGCGTGCTGTAGATCCAGTGCGCCGAAATCACCAGCACCGCATGCGGGCGCTGCGCGCGCAGCCGGGCGCCGAGCGCCTCGAACGCGGCGCCGGTGGGGCCAGGATCGATGGCCAGCATCGGCGAGCCGTGGGAGATATAGAGCGAGGGAAGCATGGCAATACCGCCTTCAAACGGTTTGTGTACTGGCTTCCAGTTTGGCAAAGAACGCCGCCGGGCGCGGCCGCGCTTTGCGGACACCTCATGCAAAAAAATTGAATCCGGGGGCCGATCCGTGGCGCGGCCCACATAACCCGCGCCGAGCCCGCACCTCGGCGGATGCAAGGGACTTATGCTGCAGCCGGAAGCCCCTCATGCGGGCGCTCCGCAGGAAATTCCGCAACAGGAGACTAGGGTGGCATCGCGCAATCCGCGCCGCGCCGGACGGTACAACCCCATTCCGCGCCAGTGGTGGCAGCCGGGCGTCTACGGCAGCATGCCGGCCGTGGCGCTGTGGATCCTGGCGCGGCTGCCAGCCGGACTGCTGCTGTCCGTGACCGGCATGCCGGCCGCGCCGGCCTGGCTGAACCGGGCCGGAGACACGGTGTTCGTGTCGGGCTGGGTGGCCAGCGCCGTGCTGCTGTGGCTCACACGACGCCGCCTTGCCCCCGCCCCCTCGGCTTGCGCCGAGACTGTCCCCGCGAGCCCGCCAAGGCCGGAGCAGCGGGCGACTGAACCTGCACTGCCCGGCTGAAGTCGCGCGCGACGGCGCGCAGGCCTGCGATTAAGGAATCGCTTAATATGGCGATTTCCTTGCATGACCAACGCTTCATGACCGCGACTACCGCCCCCGTTCCAGAACTGACCAACGCCACCCGACGCAAGGCGATCATCGCCGCCACCATCGGCAATGGCCTGGAGTGGTTCGACTTCACCGTCTACAGCTTCTTTGCCGTCATCATCGCCAAGCTGTTCTTTCCCACCGGCAATGACCTGACCTCGTTCCTGCTCACCGTCGCCACCTTTGGCGTGGGCTTTTTCATGCGCCCGGTCGGCGCCATCGTGCTGGGCGTCTATGCCGACCGCGTCGGCCGCAAGGCGGCGCTGACGCTGACCATCCTGCTGATGGCGCTGGGCACCGCCATCATCGGCCTGGCCCCGACCTACCACCAGATCGGCCTGTGGGCCCCGGCGCTGATCGTGGTCGCGCGGCTGATCCAGGGCTTTTCCGCCGGCGGCGAAGTCGGCGGTGCCACCGCCTTCCTGATCGAGCACGCGCCCGACGCCGAGCGCGGCGCCTACGCCAGCTGGCAGCAGGCCAGCCAAGGCATTTCGTTCATGCTGGGCGCGGCCATGGGCGCACTGGTCACCAACGGCCTGTCGCCGGAACAGATCGACGCCTGGGGCTGGCGCATCCCGTTCCTGTTCGGCCTGCTGATCGGCCCGGTGGGCATGTATATCCGCTCGCACCTGCACGAGCCGCCCGAGTTCGAGGCGCGCCAGGCCGCCCGCAAGGCCGCGCAGGTGAAGTTCTCGCCGCTGTCGCAGGTGCTGCGCGACCACCCGCGCGAGGTGCTGGCCGGCCTCGGCGTGACCATCCTGTGGACGGTCTGCACCTACGTGCTGGTGTTCTACATGCCGTCGTACGCCAAGCAGCAGCTGGGCCTGCCGCTGGGCGCGACGTTCCAGTCGACCGCGCTGTGCGGCGCCATCATCCTGGTGCTGTGTCCGCTGATGGGCATGCTGTCGGACCGCGTGGGCCGCAAGCGCATGCTGGGCGTAGTGGCGCTGCTGATCGGCGTGCTCGCCTATCCGCTGTTCCACTGGCTCAACGTGGCGCCGACCACGCAGACGCTGCTGCAGGTGCAGATCGTGCTGGGCATCCTGCTGGCGGCGTTTACCGGCCCGGCGCCGGCGGTGCTGGCCGAGCAGTTCCCGACCGAAGTGCGCTCCACCGGCCTGTCACTGGCCTATAACTTCGCCGTGACCATCTTCGGCGGCTTTGCCCCGCTGATCGTGACGTGGCTGATCGAGTCGACCCAGAACAAGCTGGCGCCGGCCTACTATGTGATCGCCGCCGCCGTGGTCAGCTTTGTCGCGCTGGTGTTCATGCACGACCGGACCGGCAAGCGGCTGGCCTGAGCGCGCCGCGCGTCTTCATCGAAAAAGCCAGCCGCGAGGCTGGCTTTTTTGTGGCCGGCTGGCGGTCGCTCAAGCGTCTTCGTCGCCTTCCCGATAGATATGGATCACGTGCCGGGCCTCGAAACACAGCGGCATGCCGGGATTCATCTCGTCGGTGCAGTACGGCTGGTTGTCGAGTTCGCCGGTATAGAGCGCGCCTTCGCGCCCGGTCACATTGACCCACATCCGCTCGACGTGGACTTCCTCGTTGCCACCCTCGTCGGCGACGAGGATGCGGAAGATCAGCTTGACCTGCTGGCCCGCGGCAAGCGCGTCGCGTTCGGCGCGCGGCGGCAGCCAGAAGGTGTCGGGGTGGGCGGCCGCGATGGGCTCGGCGTCGTCGAGCTCCCATCCGTCCTCGTCCAGGGTGGTCAATCGCATGTCCATTTTCAGCCTTCCGCAATCTCTCAGGTGCGGGCATGATCGCAGCAAATGCGCCGGCCGGCGAGAGCCGGAGCCGCGCCCCATTTATTCGATACTGGAAAGGTACGCATGACGAGCAACAAGGAAGCGCTGGCCGCGCCGGTGCGCTGCGGCTGGTGCGGCACGCTGGAGGACTACTGCCACTACCACGATACCGAGTGGGGCTTTCCAGTGGCCGACGACCGCCGGCTGTTCGAGAAACTGTGCCTGGAAGGGTTCCAGTCCGGTCTCAGCTGGCTGACCATCCTGCGCAAGCGCGAAGCCTTCCGCAAGGCGTTCGCCAATTTCGACATCGAGAAAGTCGCGCGCTTTACCGAGCGCGATATCGCGCGCCTGCTGGGCGATGCCGGCATCGTGCGCCACCGCGGCAAGATCGAAGCCGCGATCAACAATGCCCAGCGGGCCCGCGAACTGCTGGAATCGGAGTCCTCGCTGGCGGCCTACTTCTGGCGCTTCGAGCCCGATCCGGCCAGCCGGCCGAAGGTGCTGACGCCAGAGGTACTGCGCACCATGGCCATTTCGCCCGAGTCCACCGCGCTATCCAAGGACCTGAAGAAGCGCGGCTGGCGCTTTGTCGGGCCCACCACGATGTATGCGCTGATGCAGGCCATGGGCCTGGTCAACGACCACCAGGAGGGCTGCGCCACGCGCGCGCAGGTTCTGGTTGCGCGCAAGGCGTTCAAGGTGCCGCGCTAGCCGGTATACGGACAGCCGCGTATACATGCCGACCAGGAAACAACACCTGGCGCAAAGGTCCTGGCTGTCGTCTTTATATTGTTTACGTATGTAAACATAGTAGTAGTAGGTAAACCGGGCTCCGGGCCGTGGATAAGTCACCTTTTCCCTTCTGGGTCAGTGACTTGCAGCGAAGATAACGGCTCCGGGATAACCCTGATTTGCCGGGACAAGTCCGCGGCAGCGTATACATCTGTCGCGCTCCCCGTGAGTTGTCCGTATACGTCCCACAGCGCGTCCCCAGGCGCGACACAGCTTGTCCGGCCAGTTATCCCCAGGCTTGGCCCACGCTGTCCACAGTCTGGGCTCAGCCATCGGCCGTGGTTGCGCCCACGTATACCGGGTCGACGTGCGTCATCACGTTCAGCACGTGGTGGTGTTCCAGCGTGCGGCGCCGAGCTTCCACCGCGATGGCATGACCCTGCGCCACGGTCAGGGTGGCGTCGATCTCGAGGTGCACGTCGACCAGGACCTGGTCGCCCATCTTGCGCGTGCGCAGTTCGTGCAGGCCGAGCACGCCGGGCGTGGCCAGCATGGTGGCGCGAATCGCGGCGACGGTTTCCTCGTCGGCGGCGCGGTCCATCAGGTCGTTGAGCGCGTTCCAGCCGAAGCGCAGTCCCATGCGCGCCACCATCAGCCCGACCACGATCGCCGCGATCGGGTCGAGGATGTGGTAGCCCAGCAGGTTGCCGCCAATGCCGAGCGCCACCACCAGCGACGACGCCGCATCCGAGCGCGCATGCCAGGCGTTGGCCACCAGCATGCTCGAGCGCACCCGCCGCGCCACGGCCAGCATGTAGCGGAACAGCAGTTCCTTGGACGCCAGCGTGGCCAGCGCAACCCACAGCGCCACGGGCTGCACCGGCTGCGCGCCGCCCGCAGACTGCAGCTTGCCCAGCGCCGCCCACAGCATGCCGGCCCCGACCGTCAGCAGCAGCACGCCCAGAGCCAGCGAGGCGGCGGTCTCGAAGCGCAGGTGGCCGTACTGGTGGTCGGCATCCGGGTCCTTGCGGCTCTGCCAGCCGGCGGCCAGCACGACAAAGTCCGAAAGCAGGTCGGACAGCGAATGCGCGGCGTCGGCGATCAGCGCCTGCGAGCCGGAGATCACCCCAGCGACCGCCTGCACCGCGGTCAGGCCGATATTGACCGCCACGCTGACCAGCGTGCTGTTCCGGCCGGCGCGATGGCGCGCCTCGGCTTGCGCGGCCGGCGTGGCGCCGTCGTCGGGCAGGCTGCCCGGTTTTGCTTGCATGCGGGGCGAGTGCGAATCCATCGGGTGACTATAGCCGAACCTGCGGGCAGCGCGGCGCGACAGCGACGCTCGGTCGGGCCGCGCCATCGTGCCGATTTCGTAACAGCGCTGGCTAACTTATTGCGCCGCCTTTACCGTAGAAAGGACGGGCACCGCACGGAGCGTGCGGACCAGCGCCAGCGGGCGCACCCGGTCTTTGCAAGGAGGGCTCTCACGATGGCGATCCGTTCGCTAGCCTCGCACAGCACATCCCAGCTACGCCGCCTGGTCGGACAGATGCAGGCGGAAGTCGACGCACTCGAAAACCTTTCCACGCCCGATGCCGATGCGCAAAGCCGCCTGGGCTATGCCACCGGCCGCCTGCGCGACGGCATCGAAGCGGTCGAGGATGCCCTGCAGTCACTGCGCGCGCTGCAACAGGTACGCCCGTCGGCGATGAAGGCCAGGCGGCCGACGCGCGTGGCCTAGCCCGCCTTTGGTGGCTTAAGCGCCGGCCGCGGCCGCAGCCGGCGCATCCGCCGGCCCCTGGCGCGGCGCCAGCCCCAGGGCGCGGGCCAGCGCTTCGCATGCGGCCGGGATCGGCCCGATCACGGGTACCGCG
The DNA here is from genome assembly GCF_035818815.1 of Cupriavidus sp. SS-3. Lineage (NCBI taxonomy): Bacteria > Pseudomonadati > Pseudomonadota > Betaproteobacteria > Burkholderiales > Burkholderiaceae > Cupriavidus > Cupriavidus sp. SS-3. The sequence continues at coordinate 116,697 of NZ_JAYLVT010000016.1, read as the reverse complement.
AAGCGCTGTTCCAGCGCCCGCGCGGCCTCGCCCAGCGGCCCGCCGCCGATGATCACGGCCTGCGCGCCATCGTCGATGCACGCCTGCACCGCGTCGGCGAGCCGTTCCTCCTGTTGCTGCGGCGCGCTGCCCAACGCGCGCGGGTCGCCATCGGTGAAGCGCGCGCCGGTAAACCAGGTCTCCAACCCGTGCCGGCGCACGCCGGATTCGATCGATGCCGCCAGCCGCGGCGTGGTGGTGGCGATGCCGAAGCGCCGCTCGCCCGCCGCGGCGGCGCGCATCGCGGCCTCGCCGATGCCGACCACCGGCGCCGCCAGCTGCGCGCGCAGCGCGTCGAGGCCCGGATCCCCGAAGGCGCCGACGATCACGCCCCCGGCAAGGCCAGCCAGGCGCACCATGTCCGCGTCATTGACCGCGCCGGCGGCCACCGCCAGATCGTTATCGTCGACGATCATCGGCGCGCCGCGCGCCACCGTCGCGCCGACCACGGCCGGCGGCGCGGCCAGGCGCTGCGCCAGCCAGGCGCGCGCGATGCCGACCATCATCTGCGTGGTGGCGCTGGAAGTGTTCGGGTTGATCAGCAGGATGTGGCTCATTCGCGTCTCGGGACTCAGGAGTGCTGGCTGGCGGCTGGCGCGGCATGGGCGGCCGCTGACTGGCCGGCCGGATCCCGCGTTGACTTCCGCACCCATGCCTTGTCTCCATGCGCACCCGGCGCTTTCTTTTCCGGGCCGGGGCCGAGCCGCTCCGGACGTATTGGGTTATTTTTTTCGCATGATAACCATCTGAAAATAATTTTTCATGCGGCTTTATACCAAGGCGTCGGCTGAAAAAGGCAGCCGACCTCGTTTCAGAAAGGGAAATGGCATCGAGTCGCGCCGGCGGCGCCAGCGCGCGTTCAGAGTTCGTCGAGCGCGTCGTGGAACGCTTCGACCAGGCCGAGGTGCCGTCGCCCCGGCGTGCCGGCCAGCTCCATCACCTGAGTGACCAGCAGATGGCACAGGCCGGTCACTGCGGCGTGGTTGTCCAGCACGCCAGGGGCCTGCACATCACAGCGCAGCACCCATCTGGCCGGTGCCTTGACCGCCGCCCCCTGCTCCGTGATGTAGAGCAGCCGCGGGCAAGCCTTCGCCGCCTGCGCCACGACCGACGGCAACTCGCGCACGCGCCGGCGCAAGGCCAGCACGATCACCACGTCGTCTTCCGTCATGCCGGCGAGATGCTCGCCCATGGTTTCGCCGGCGCCGGGCACCACCTGTGCGCTCGGCACGATCTGCAACAGTTGCCAGCGCAGGTACATGGCCAGCGGCTGGCTCGAGCGGAAGCCGACGATCCAGACCCTGCGCGCGCCCAGGATCGCCTCGGCGATTTCCCGCAGCTGTGCCTCTGACAGGCGCCGGTAAGTGGCGCCGAGGTTGGCCAGGGACTGCTGGAGATGCGCGCCGAGCGAGCCGGTGTCGGCGGCGCCGGCTGCGCTTTCGGTGGCGGCCAGCAACAGCGGCGAGCCCGCGCTCTTCTCCGAGCGCACATGCTTGCGCGCGTCGTCATACGAGGCATAGCCCATGCGGCGCACGAAGCGCGTCACGGTGGCATTCGACACATTGGCCAGCCCGGCCAGTTCCGAGGCGGTATAGCCCGCGAGATCGCCGGGGAAATCCAGCGCGAACTCCGCCAGCCGGCGCTCCGATGGCGACAACTGGTCCAGCTGTTCGCGGATGCGTCCGACGAACGATTTTCTGGTGGCTTGCATGGGACGAGCTCGGCTTTGGTGCGCGCGGTCGGTCGACTCACGTCGGTGCGCGCGCGGGGCTCCAAGGGGCTCAACGATAACGTATGGCGCCGCGCGAAGCGAGCCGCAGGCGCCGGCCTGCCCGACCCACTGCGCGTGGCGCTTAACGCCGCGGGCCGCTGGCATTCATGTGGAATTCAGGTGGCATTAACCCTCGCCCTGCTGGCGCCGCGCCGGCATTAAATAACCGCCCGGACCTGTTTCAAAGCCCTCCAATTACCCGTTTTGTTAGTCGCGAAAATCGCGCGCGATGATATTGCCGCGTACGGAAGCCTGTCCACAAATCGAACAAATCCTTACATGTGATCCAAGCGCGAGTAATCCTTACGTCGCAAGAGCGCACCGCAATAGTGCACAGGTGCCCCGCCCGAAAATCACACGTAACCCATTGTTACCAGCCTGTACGGTCTCGGACACGTACCCCTAGTATCGCCGCTGCCGGGTTTTCCAAGGGGTTAACCCGATCCGCTTTTTATGCCACTGCAATTCGTCGCGCACACTGCAAACCGGCACAAGAACGGGCGTGGTGATGTTTATTCACTTTCATCTTTTATCCATTCACTTAAATATCAATGACTGGGAAAAATCTCCCTCGCGATAACCCATCCGACCTGCGCAGAGCGCGCAATACTTACATTCTGCCGAGCCTGAACTTCCTGGCTGCCGCCTGCGCCGCTGTGGTGCTTACGGCATGCGGCGGTGGTGGCGATGGCAGCGATGCCACCACCTCCGGTAGCACCTCGTCGACCGAAGCTTCGCGCGGCCCGACCACTCCGGCAGCGGAATCCACTCAAGTCGCCGACGAGATTTTCGACGGCTCGGGCAATTTGAATGCCGACGAATATGTCGCCATTGCCTCGGATTATTCCGGCGAAAAAGCCATGGCTTATCGCTACGGCGCGAGTAATTCCGCCCCCGCAGCGGTTGGTACGGTGTGGAAACCCGAGGACAAGACCTTTTACCCGCACGGCAATACCTGTTTCCAGCAGGATTACCCGGGCGCCACGATGGATACCAGCACCAACGTGATCTATCAGCTGGGTAACCTCGACTGTGCCCGCAATGATTACGGCAGCAACATGGGCGACGTGATTTTCCGCGCGGACTCCGCTTCGGACTCTGGCGTCACGCCGCTGCTGACGCTGGCGCTGAGCGCCGGCACCATTGCCGAAAAGCCGCAGACCCCGTGGTTCTGGGGCCATACCACCACCAATCCGCTGCTGAAGGAACACGTCACGGCCAACGGTGGTGCGATGCCGACGCAGCCTATCGCCATGGGCCGCTGCAGCGAGCACGATTGCGCACAATCGCTGGTGGCTTTTCAGAACGGCCTGATTGCCTCGGTCGGCATGAATACGGCTTCGCACTCGGCTTCGGTGAAGCTGCCGGAGGGCAAGGTGCCCACGGCCATCGCCATTACGTCGAATTCCGAATTTGCCCTGGTGACCATCTGGGACACCAAGAACCTGAAGGGCCAGGTGGCGGTGATTGCGCTGGGCAGCCTCGCCGACGGCAGCCAGGTGGGGGGTCCGTATGACTCCAGCGATATGTCGTGGCATGGCCTCTATCCGGGCTTCCGCAACATGTCGAACTTCGTCTTCATGAAGCTGCTGGGCTTCGTTGACCTGCCGGATATGAAGGCCCCGACGGAGATTTCCGCCGTGACCGACTTCAGCGTCATGCAGGACAACACCACCCAGGGCTGGATGCGTGACCCGGTGGGTGACCGCGGCGCGAGCCTGGGTCGCGACGAAGCGACGCCTGGCCTGAGCGAAGCCAACCAGAAGAGCTACGCCCCGGGTGGCGTCAACGCCGACCTGATCTCCCGCGCCGGCGTGGCCGCAGTGATCTCGAAGTCGGAAAAGAAGGTGGTGTTCCTGGACCTGAAGCCGCTGTTCGACAAGGTCAACAACACCTACTTCGAAGGCAGCTTCAGCGATCTGCAGAACACCCTGAACAATACCGGCCTGGAAGACTCGCAATGGCCGCAGACGTTCTCGGTGGACAACTACGCTCCGACCATCGTCAAGACCATGAGCCTGGCCGAAAAGCCGACCGCGGTGAGGGTCTCGATGCTGGCCAACCCCGGCCAGGCCTGGGTGGCGACGGAAGACGGCGTGATCCACGCGATCTCGGTGGCTGGCGTGCAGTCGGGTACCAACCTTGATCCGGAACTGATCAAGGAAGTGACCAGCCTGCAAGTGGGCAAGAACCCGACCAGCATGATCCACCAGGTGAATCGCGAGAGCTTCGGCAACTCGAACACCAAGTTGTGGGTGGTGTCGCGTGGCGAGCAGAAGGTCCAGCTGGTCGACATGGCAACGCTGACGGTCGAAAAGACGCTGCAGGATTCGCGTATGGTCGATCCGATCACGGTGTCTGAAACCCAGCAAAGCCCGCTGCTGACCAGCGTGTTCTCGGTGACCGACTATGCCGGCAAGCAGGTGCTGAACTATCGCTATGCGCCGATCAACCTGCAGGGCGGGAACACCCCGATGTATATCGGCGTGGGCCAGTCGGGCAATGAAGAGTTCGAGTTCGGCGGTTCCTATGCGGTGGCCGGCAAGCCGTTCAACTTCACCCAGAGCAATGTACCCTGAGCGCCATGTCAGCCTGAAGCGCGCCGGCTGATCCCGGCAAGCTTCTGCCCCTGATAGCGCTTGTTCGAGGCCCGCACGGTTCGCCGTGCGGGCCTTTTCCATTTGGGCCAAAGCCGGCCACGCCGTGACGCGGCGTGCGCTGGAGCACAGATTGCCAGCCCGGGGACATGACAACCTCGCCATATGCGCAAGGAGCCCGTCCCAATGCCGAATCCATCCGCCCACGACCTGAACGCCCGCGGCATCGGCGCCCCCATCAGCCTGGTCGCGCCCGGCGAAGGTGGCGTCAGGGACTATGCCGCGACGCTCAACGGGCTGCTGCAGGGAAAGCTGCTCGAGGCGACGCCCGACCTGCCGGCGGCCGCGCTGGCCGGCGCCGACGTGATCCTCCATTACGTTGGCTACGGCTACGCCACGCGCGGTACGCCGTTGTGGCTGCTGCGGCGCCTGCGCGAGGCGCGCCCCCACATCCGCCGCCTCGGCGTCTTCTTCCACGAACTGTATGCCGACGGCGCGCCATGGCGCTCGGCATTCTGGCTCTCACCGGTGCAGCGCTACATTGCCGCCGAACTGGCAGCGCTGGCCGACTTCTGGGTGACCAACCGCGAGGGTTCGGCGCGCTGGCTCAGCGCCCACGCGCCGGCGCGGCCGCACCGGGTGCTGCCGGTGTTTTCCAATCTGGGGGAAAGCGGCGTGCCGCAGCGGGACCGGCAAGCCGCCGTGGTGGTGCTCGGGGGCGCCGCGCTGCGCGCCCAGACGTACCAGGAGGCGGGCGAGGCCCTGTTCGACTGGGTCGGCAGCGCCGGCTTCACGCTACACGACATCGGCCCGCCCCTCGCCGACACCGGCCTCGCCGCCCGCATCGCCCGGCGCGGCGCGGTGGTGCACGGCCGCGTCGAAGCCGCAGAGGCGGCGCGGCTGCTGTCGGTATCGACCTATGGGGTGCTGGCCTACCCCGTCGACTACGCGGCCAAGAGCGGGGTCTTCGCCGCCTACTGCGCCCACGCGGTCTGCCCGGTGCTGCTGTCCCGCAGCAGCGGCGTGCACGATGGCATCACGCCCGGGCACTACCTGCCGTCGATCGAGGCCATGACACCGGCCCCTGATGCCGCCTGGCGCATCGGCCGGGCCGCCCACGCGTGGTATGCGCCCCATGCGCTGCGGCATCACGAGGCCGGGTTCAGGGAGTTGCTGGGGTTGGAAACGCTGCCAGTGCAGGTCGCTGCGGCGTTGTGAGGAGGGACGGCGGGAACGCCGCCAACAAAAAACCCCGGCAGCCTGGCGGCTCCGGGGTATTCGTTCGAATTACGGACTTGCGAAGAATTCTGGTGGACCGAAGGAGGATCGAACTCCCGACCTCTGCATTGCGAACGCAGCGCTCTCCCAGCTGAGCTATCGGCCCGTCGCGGAGGATTGTAGCGTACTTGGGCGGCGCGCTTCAATCCTCCGCGCGGCCGTGCGTGCTGTTTGCCACATCACGCCGCGATGCCGGCATTGCCGTCCATGCCGCGCACGCGCGGCAGGTTCAGCGGGCGCGCGCTGACTTCGCGGGTGTTGCGCAGCCACTGCGCCATCACGTCCCAGACCGGCGCCCCGCCGGCCTCCCGCGCTTGCTCCGCGACCGGCGCCCAACCCGCCACCTTGTAGGTCTTGCCCGCTTCCAGCGGCTTGCCCGCCAGGCGCATGTCGGTGATGCGCTTGCCCATGCCGGCGGCGGGATCGATGGTGTACTGCAGCCCGCCCACGCGCACCATGTCGCCGCCCTGCTGGTAGTACGGGTCGGGATTGAACAGGTTGTCGGCGACGTCTTCGAGGATGGTCTTGATGGTCTCGCCGCTCATCGCCGTCACGGTGGTGTACGGGTAGGTGATGGCAGTCTGGTCCATCAGGTGTTCCATGGTGATGGCCTGGCCCGGCAGCAGCGTGGTGCCCCAGCGGAAGCCCGGCGAGAACGCGATCTGCGCGCCCTGCACCTGCATCAGGCCATCCAGGATCAACTGGTCGAAGGTGCCGTTGAAATTGCCGCGGCGGTACAGCAGGCCGCGGTTGACGGCGAGGACTTCGGACAGCTTCTTTTCATACGGCGCCCGTACCTTGTGGATGAGCGCATCCATGGCCGGGTCGGCCGGCAGGTAGTTGGCGAAGACCGGCAGCAGCCGGTAGCGGAAGTCCGCCACCTTGCCGTTCTTGACGTCGAAATCGAGCACGCCGAGGAACTTGCCGTTGGAGCCGGCATTGGTCACCAGCGTGGTGCCGCCGGCGTTCTTCACCGCCACCGGCGCGGGCACGCCGTCATGGGTGTGGCCGCCGAGGATGGCGTCGAGCCCGCGCACGCGCGAGGCCAGCTTCAGGTCGACGTCCATGCCGTTGTGCGACAGCAGCACCACCGCCTGCGCGCCCTTGCCGCGCGCCGCGTCGATGACCTGCTGCAGGTTTTCTTCCTGGATGCCGAAGGTCCAGTCCGGCACGAAGTAGCGCGGGTTGGCGATCGGCGTGTACGGGAAGGCCTGGCCGATGATGGCCACCGGCACGCCGTTGATCTCGCGGATCACGTACGGATCGAACACCGGGTCGCCGAAGTCGTTGGTCTTGATGTTCTGCGCCAGGAAGGCGACCTTGCCCTTGAAGTCCTTGTCGACGATTTCCTTGACGCGCTCGGCGCCGAGCGTCATTTCCCAGTGCGGCGTCATCACGTCGACACCGAGCGCCAGCGCCGCATCGACCATGTCCTGCCCCTTGGTCCACAGCGCCGTGGCCGAGCCTTGCCAGGTATCGCCGCCATCGAGCAGCAGCGCGCCCGGCCGGCCTGCCTTGAGCCGCTTGACCAGCGTGGCGAGGTGCGCAAACCCGCCGACCTTGCCGTAGCGTCGCGCGGCCTCGTTGAAATCGAGATAGGTGAACGCATGCGCCTGCGGCGTGCCGGGGCGGATGCCGTAATGGCGCAGCAAGGCCTCGCCGACCAGGTGCGGCGGCTTGCCGGCGTAGTCGCCGATACCGAGGTTGACGCTGGGTTCGCGGAAATTGACCGGCCGCAGCTGCGCATGGCAGTCGGTGAAATGCAGCAGGTGGACGTTGCCGAAGCGAGGCAGGTCGTACATCGACTCGACGGCCTGCGCGGCGTGCGCGTCCTGGTGGGAAAAACTCATGCCGCCGGCGCCGGCGATGGCCAGCACCTGCAGGAACTCGCGTCGGTTCATGTCTCGTCCTGTGGATAAGTGCGTGCCGGTGGGCGCATGGCGTCCGGCATCGCATCGCTATGGCTTCGCGTAACGCTCCAGCGCGGCCACGTCGTCTTCGAGCATCTCGCCCACTTCCTTCTGCACCACGCGGCCGCGCGCGTCGATCACGTACAGTTCCGGCAGCCCCTTGCGCTTGCCGAACGCGGCCTGCAGCGCGGGCGAATCCATCGTCGCGGGGAAGGTGTAGCCGCGCTTCTTCATGTAATCGGCGGCCTCGCGCGGGTCCTTGTCGATGCTGATGGCCAGCACCTGCAGCGGCGTGCCGCGCGTGCGCTCGTACAGCTTCTGCAGGCGCGGGTTCTGCATCGCGCAGAACGGGCACCAGGTGGCCCAGTATTCGACCACCAGCGGCTTGCCCGCCAGCGCGGCCGCGCTCAGCGTGCGGCCGTCGAGGGTGCGGACCTCGGGCAGGCGCACCGTGTCGCCCACTTCCAGCGCGGCGGCGCCGGCCGCGGCCATGAACAGGCCCGCGGCCAGCAGCGCGCGCAGCAGCATGGCGGGCGCGCGCATCGGCGTTACTGGTTGACCGGCGAGGCCGGGTCGAGCAGCAGCGCCATCACGTCGCGGATCTGGGCCTCGGTCAGGATGCCCTTGTGGCCGAAGCGCGGCATGTTGGAGCAGGCGGCGTAGGCGCTGGAGTCCCAGATCTTGCCCCAGGTGTACTTGATGACCTCCTGCGAGTTGCCGCGCAGCTTGCCGTACTGATACAGCGACGGTCCGATGTTGCCGAACGAGATCTCTGCCTTGGTCATCTGGTGGCAGGCGTAGCAGTTGCCGCCGTTGGTGCCGCCGACCTGGTCGGTGAACTGCATGCCGCGGCCGTTCTGCGCGACCTTCTCGCCTTCCTTCCAGTCGCCCAGCCATTTGTCGTCGGTTGGGTACTTGACCTGCTTCAGCTCGGCGGCCTCGATCTTCTTCGCCAGCTTGGCCGGCACCCGGGTGCGGTCGGGATACTGGCTGCAGGCCTGCTGCATGCCGTCCTGGTTCAGCACGCCCTCGACCGTGACCGGGCCGCGCGAAGAGAACGAGTCTTCGATCAGCTGCTTCATGTCGGCGCCGCTGACGGCGGCGGGCTTGCCCTTGGCGGTGCGGGCCTTCCCGCTGTCTTGCGCATACGCGCCGGTTGCCAGCAGGGCGGCCAGGGCCGCGACGGCCACTGCCTTGGTATGTCGTTGCATGGTGTCTCTCCCGTACTGGTCAGCGCTTCATCGCCGGGCCGTCGTAGGTGCCGCCGTTGGCGTTTTTCGCCAGGAACATGGTCAGCGCGGTGATCACGTCCGAGCCATAGGCGGGTTCGGGAAAGCGCTGCTGGCGCAGGCAGTCGTACAGGCGGTGCTGCATGGTGCGGACCTCGCCCTGCGACACGCGGTACGCCGGCCAGGTGGTGTAGGCCGCCTGCGCGCCCTTGTCGGTCAGCAGGTTGGGCAGGTCCTGCAGGCGGATGCGCTGGCCGTCCACCGCATGGCAGGTGGCGCAGGCAAAGTCATAGGCACCGCCGCGGTAGAAGAACATCTTCTCGCCCAGCGCATAGGTGCGCTTCTCTTCCGGATGGCTGAGCTGCACGTTCATCTTCACGCCGCGCGACTCGCCGGTCAGGTAGGCGACCAGCCGTTCGATCTCGGACGGCTTGCCCGACGACGAGAACGGGGTTTTGGTGGCCTCTTCCTTGCTCAGCCCCTGCAGCGTCATGCGGCAGTGGGCCAGCCGCTGCTCCAGGTCCATCACCTTGTTGGTGTCCTTGAAGTAGCGCGGCAGTTCGGCGTAGGCGCCCTTGGTTACGCCCGGGCCCTTGCCGAGATCGCATTGCTCGAGCGAGGCGTTCTTCGGGCCGGCAGGCTTCTTCCACAGCTCTTCGCCGGCGGCTTCCCACAACTCGGCGGGATTGCCTTCGGCCAGCATCTGGCGGTATTTGGCGATTTCGTCGGCGGTGCTGCCCTGCGCATGCACGGCGGCGGCGCCTGCAACCGCCGCGGTGGCGGCCGCGGCCAGCGCGGCGCGCCGGAGCTGGCTTCGGATGGTGTTCATGGGGCTTCTCCTCGCGGCCGCGCCCTTGTGGACGGGCCGTTCTTCTCTTGTCTTGCCTTCAGGCAGCGCCAGCCCGGCTCAGGGCTTGATATAGGCGTAGCCTTCCTCGGCCTGCAGCCGGGCGATCTCGACCACGCCGGCCTGGACCACCTTGGCTTCCATCAACAGCTGCGATTCGGAAATCTTGCGCGCGGTCAGCGTATTGCGGCACACGCGGAACTCCACGCCGTCGGCCGCGAGCGCGCCCACCGGGCTCTCGAAGCCGTTGCCGCGCGCGTCCTTGGCGCCTTCGACGAGAAAGTCGACGCCGTAGCCGAACGCGACCACCACGATCCTGGTGCCGGGGGCGCCATTCAGGTGGTTGCGCAGGTTGCCCATCGCGCGCACCGCCTGGTCGATGCCTTCCGACAACTGGTACACCACCTTCACGCGCCCGCCCTTGCCCGCACCGGCCGCGGTCGACTGACCGGACTGGGCCGAAGCCCTGGCTGCCAGGCCGATGGCGGCCAGGGCCGCCGATGCTCGAATAAATGCTCGCCGCATAATGCTCCTTCCGGCCGGGTCCGTCCCGGCATTCCGCCCCGAACCTTAGCAGAGGACGGCGCGACGTGCCGGCAACATGCCGGGCGCGGGCCGGGACCGCGCGGCCTCAGGCGATGGTGGCCTCGTCGGTGCGCTTGTCGCCCTTGTTGTCGGTCCAGGTCACGGCGACCTTGTCGCCCTTGGCGCCGCCCTTGAACTTGAAGTTCAGGAACGGGTCCTTGGACACCGCCGGGCCGAACTGGGCGCGGAACACTTCCTTGCCCTTGCACTGGGCGGTCACGGTCTGGATATGCCAGGCCGCGACGACCTTGCCGGACGCATCCTTGCGCTGGCCGGTCTCCATGTCGTGCTTCATCAGAATCTTGACGTCCACCACGCCGCCGTTTTCGGTGGCGCGTACGCGCATCGGGTCTGCCATGTGTTTCTCCTGTTGCAGTTTGGCGGGAATCTCGGTCCAGGGGCGCGGCGTCAGCCGCCGCAGCCGCCCAGCGTGACCTTGATTTCCTTCGATGCCACGTACCACTTGCCGCCGGCCTTGACCGCGGCGTGCACCACCGAGGTCTGGCCCATCTTCACGCGCGTGGAGACGAACGGCTCGGTGCCGGCCGGGATGATGAAGTCGGCGGCCAGGGTGTTGGGGTTCTTTTCCACCAGGATCGCGATCTGCTCGGTATCCGGCAGGGTGCTGGTCACGGCCACCGGCACCACGGCGCCGTTCTCGGCGATATCGGGGGCGGTGAAGGTGATGGCGGTGCTCTTCTCGGTGCCGCTGCCGCCGAGGGCCTTGATCACGTCGGCAACGCTCTTGCCGTCAAAGGCGTTCTTGTTCCACTCGGCCGCCTGCGCTTCGCTGATCAGGCCGGTGGCGGCCATCAGCGACAGGACAGCGGTGACCCGCAGCACTTCTCGTCGTTTGGAATTCATTGCTTGCTCTCCGGCTACTCCGTTCCAGTCGGTCGTGGACCGTTTCAGGGGTGTTGCATGCGGCCGGTACATGGCCGGCCGCTGGTTGTCCCGGGCCGCGCGGCAATCACTGCCCGGCCCGGTGCATCGGCGGACTGCCCGTTATGGCAGTCGGTCTTACTTGGCGGGGGCGCCTGCCAGCACCCACTCGACCACGGTCTTCAGGTCGGCGTCGCTGATAGCGGCGTTGGCCGGCATCGGCACCGGACCCCACACGCCCGAGCCACCGCTCTTGACCTTCTTGCTCAGGGTCGCCAGGGCGTTCTTGTCGCCCTTGTACTTGGTCGCCACTTCCTTGTAGGACGGGCCGACCAGCTTCTTGTCGACCTGGTGGCAACCCATGCAGGCGTTCTTGTTGGCGATCTCCTGTGCCTTGGCGGCATCTACCGCGTGGGCCGATGCGGCGGCGCCGAGCATCAGCGCTGCGATGACAAACTGCTTCATTGTTAAGCTCTCCAAGCTCTGTAAAGCCGTGGGGACGGCAAAGGCCGCGCGGCCGTGCTGCAATGGCCCGGCGGCACACACTGGCCACCGCCTGGGGGCACTGCGGCGGCCAGTCCGCTATTTTGCCTCAAGAATCCAGCCCACCATGGCCTGCACGTCCGAATCCGGGATTTGCGGCTGCGGCGGCATCGGCACGGCGCCCCACGTGCCCTGCCCGCCCGCCTTGACCTTGCGCGCCAGTGCCGCATGCGCATCCTGCCCCTTGTACTTGCCCGCGATATCGACGAACGACGGCCCTACCAGCTTGCGGTCGATCGCGTGGCACGCCACGCATTGATACTGGCTGGCCAGGCGCGCGCCCGGCGCGGGCGCCGCCGCGGCCACGGCTGCGCTGCCTGGCCTGGCCGCGCCGGCCGCCGCGATACCGCGCACCGGGCCGAACGCGCGCTGCTGCTGCGCCAGGTCGCCATGGGCGTCGCGGGCATAGTCCGGCATCGACGAGGCAACCAGGACCTGCTCCGCGCAGCGCGACATGCACGCGGTGTTGCGCGTATCCGGCCGGCCGCGCCCCGGCCACAGGCCGTGCTCGGTGGTCATGCCGGCACGGTTGGGCATGCGCCGCTGGACCTCGGCGATATTGGCGTCGGACAGTGCAAAGTCGGCCGGCACGATCTCGCCCAGGTGGAGCAGGTAGGCGGTGACCGCATAGACCTCGGTGACGCTCAGGCTCTTGGGCGCGTTCCACGGCATCGCGCGGTGGATGTAGTCCCACAGCGTGCTGACCGTGCTGACCTTCATCAGCGTGGTGCGGTACGGCTGGTTGCCGGTCATGCCGGCGACGCGCCCGCGCTTGATGTCTTCGGCGGTGGTGCCGCCGACCAGCGGCGTAAACACTTCGTTGGATTCGCCGAAGTCGCCGTGGCACGACGCGCACTTGCCGTCCCAGACCTTCTGCCCCTGCGCGACCGTGCCGCTGCCCTTGGGCAGGCCCTTGAAGTCCGGGCGCACGTCGATGTCCCACGCGGCCACCTCCGCCGGCGTGGCGGTGCGGCCAAGTGCCGCACGCGCGTCGCCCGTGCCGGCGGCTGTCGACGCGGATGCCGGCACGGCGCAACCGGCCGCCAGCAGCAGCGCCGCCGCGACCCTGAGCTCAACCCACATGGACATTGGTCACCTCGCCGCCGGCCGCCACCTGCCAGCTCTGGATCGCGTTGTTGTGATAGATCGAGCGCGTGCCGCGCACCGCGCGCAGCTGCCCCAGCTTCGGCTGCACGTAGCCGGTCTCGTCGATGGCGCGGCTTTGCAGGATGGCCGGGCCGCCGTCCCAGACCCAGTCCAGGTTGAAGCGCGTCAGGCACTTGGACAGCACCGGCGCCTCCAGCCGCGCGGTGCGCCAGTTGCGCCCGCCGTCGGTCGACACATCGACCCGCTTGACACGTCCGCGCCCGGACCACGCCAGGCCGCTGATGTTGTAGAAGCCCTTGCCGACCAGTTGCTGCCCGCCCGACGGCGTGGTGATGACCGACTTGCACTCCTGGATCGAGGTGTACTGGCGCAGCTTGCCGTCGGGCATCATGTCGACGTAGTGGATGGTCTCGTCCTTGGCGTTCCAGGGCCGGTCGCCCAGCTCCAGCCGGCGCAGCCACTTGACCCAGGACACACCCTGCACGCCCGGCACCACGAGGCGCAGCGGGTAGCCGTTCTCGGGGCGCAGCATCTCGCCGTTCATGCCCCACGCAACGATGATCTCGTCGGCCAGCTCCATCGGGATGGTGCGCGTCATCGACGAGCCGTCGCAGCCCTCGGCCAGCAGGTAGCGGCCGCGGCGCAGGTCGGCGCCGGCGTCGTCCAGCAGCACCCGCAGCGGCACCCCGGTGAATTCGCAGCACGACAGCATGCCGTGGGTGTACTGCACCGTCGGCACCGCCACGTTGCCCCACTCCATGCCGGTGTTGGCGCCGCATTCGATGAAATGCATGCGCGACACCGCCGGCAGGCGCATCAGGTCGTCCATGGTGTAGACCCGCGGCGTGCGCACCAGGCCGTTGATCATCAGCCGGTGGCGCGCCGGGTCGATATCGTGCCAGCCCTGGTGGTGGCGCTCGAAGTGCAGGCCGTTGGGGGTGATGATGCCGAAGAAGCCCTGCAGCGGCGCGAACGCGACCGAGGCCGCCGACACCCGGGTCAGGCCGGGCGACTCGCGCCGGATCAGGTTTTTCTCATGGACCGAAGGCTGGCCGTAGGGGCGCGCCGCGACCGGTTGCCCCAGCGACGTCGCCCAGGGCTGCGGCTGCAGGATGGCAGGATCGCCATTCGCGCCGTCCGCGGCCAGCGCGTGCCGGCCCGCCGCGGCCGTGGCGATGCCCGCGGCGGCCCCCAGGAAGCTCTTGCGCAGGAAGTCGCGCCGCGGCGCGTCCAGGCCGTGCCGGCCGATGTCCTGCTGCAGCGATGCGCTGACGAAGTGCTCGGGCGCGGGCACGATGCGCCCGGGCCGGTTCCGTTCCTGCAATGCGGTCTCCTCCGGCGCGCTCGCCCCGGTCGGTCAGACCGGTCGGCGTGCCTGTTGTACAGGGCGCCGCAACGGGTGCGGCACCGCCGTTTGCTGCCGGAAGAGTGGTGGCGCGGCTAGCTTGCCGTGCGCCGCCGGCGCGCCTGGGCTTGCGGCGCGGGCTGGGCCATGAAGCGGTCGACCACGACGGACGGCAAGGCGTTGTCCTCCAGCCGGCTTGCCACCTGCACGCAGACCGTGCGGCACAACTCGATCACGCTTTCGTCCGCAATGGCGTAGAACACCAGGTTCGCCTCCTTGCGGCGCGACAGCACGCCCGAGCGGTACATCGCGTTGAGATGCCGCGACACGTTGGTCTGCGACGAACCCACCGTCTCGACCACCGTGCTGACCGGCTTCTCGCCATCGCACAAGGCGTGCAGGATCTTCAGCCGCGTCGGCTCCGCCAGCAGGCTGAAGTAACCCGATACCTTTTCGAACACGCGATCCAGCTCTTCCATGCCGTCCAATATATTCGTATATGCGTGAATGCGCATATAGTGTTTACCCATTGATGCAGCACAACATGAGGGGCCGCGCGCGCCGGCTCAGCGGCGCGCCAGCGCCCTGCCCGCCCACAGGCGCTGGCCGAACACGTTGAGCAGCAGCCCTGCCATCACCACCGCCGCGCCGATCCACTGGGTACCGGACAGGTCCTCGCCCAGCAGCACGTGCGCCGACACCAGCCCCACCACCGGCACCAGCAGTGTCAGCGGCGCCACCTGGCTGGCCGGATAGCGCGTCAGCAGCCGGCCCCACATGGTGTAGCCGAACACCGTCGCCGCGAACGCCAGGTACGCCACCGCGAACACCGCCATGCCGGACACCTGCGTCACGCTTTGCACGATGCGCGCCGGCCCCTCGAACCACAGCGACAGCAGCGCGAACGGCACGATCGGCACCAGCGCGCCCCAGATTACCAGCCCGAGCAGGTCCACGGGGCCGATCTTCTTGCTGACGATATTGCCGCTGGCCCAGCAGAACGCCGCGCACAGCGTCAGCACGAAGCCGGCCGCGCTCATGCCGCCCATGCCGCCCGCACCACCCGCACCGGCGCCGATCAGCGCCAGCCCGCCAGCCGCCACCGCCATGCCGGCAAAGTTGTGCCAGCGCACCGGCTCGCCCAGCCACAGCGCGGCGATCGCCAGCGTGAAGAAGGCCTGCGACTGCAGCACCAGCGACGCCAGCCCGGCCGGCATGCCGACCGCCATGGCGTAGAACAGGAAGGCGAACTGGCCCAGGCTGATGGTGGCGCCGTAGGCCAGCAGCAGCTGCCACGGCACGCGCGGGCGCGGCACGAAAAAGATCGCCGGGAACGCCACCAGCAGGAAGCGCAGCGCCCCCAGCAGCATCGGCGGCACGCCCGCCAGCCCGACCTTGATCACGACAAAGTTGACGCCCCAGACGCAGACGATGGCGAGGGCGAGGAGGCGGTCTCTGGCTTGCATGGGAATGCCGTGCGCGGGTGCGCGAGTTCAGATAGGGACGCCTAGCGTAGCAGCGCCGGTGCGCGCGGCATTGCACGTTCTTGCGGTTTTGTGCGGGCAGCCGTGCCGCCCGCACCGCCGCCACCGTCAGGCCAGCATCTCCGCCCAGATGCCCCGCGCCCAGGCCAGCGCGTAATCGCCCTCCAGCACCGTCGGCGCCGGCGACAGCCCGCCCGAGCCCGGTACCGTGACCATGGTCTTCTGCGCCGCGTCGTAGCGATGCACGCTGGACACATGCACCGCCTCGCGGTCGGAGGTGAAGCTGTAGCAGGTGTTGTTGTACAGCGGCTCCGGGTCCGGGGCGCGGCCCGACAGCAGCGCCACCAGCGCCGCCGCCGCGACCTTGCCGTGCTGGTTGGCCATATGGCCGGACTTGGGCATCAGCGGCGCGATCTGGATGGCGTCGCCGATCACATGGATATGGGCCGCGGCGCGCGACTCGAAGCTGAGGAAATCCACCTCGCACCACTTGCCATTGGCCGTGGCCAGCCCGGCCGACACCGCGATCGCGCCGGCCCGCTGCGGCGGCAGCACATTGAGCACGTCGGCGCGCACATCGTCCTGCACCTCGAACTTGAGCGTGCGCGTGGCGGGGTCGACATCGGCCACCTCGTGCTGCGGCCGGTATTCCACCATGCCCGGGTATTGCGTGGCCCACACCTGGCGGAACAGCGCGGCCTTGGAGGTGATGTCGGCATTGGCGTCCACGATCAGCACCTTGCTGCGCGGCTTGTGCTGCCTGAAATAGTGCGCCACCTGGCAGGCGCGCTCGTACGGGCCCGGCGGGCAGCGGTACGGCGCCAGCGGCACGCTGATGGCATAGGTGCCGCCATCGGGCATCGCCTCCAGCTGGCGGCGCAGCGCGACGGTTTCGGGGCCGGCCTTCCAGGCATGCAGGATCTGGTCGCCGCCGGGCCGCTTCAGCCCGGGCAGCGCCTCGCGCATCATTTCGACGCCGGGCGACAGCAGCAGGCGGTCATAGGGCAGCACGCTGCCGCCCGCGAGGCGCACGGTGCGCCTGGCCGGGTCGATGGCGACCGCGGAGTCGCGCGCGAGCCGCACGCCGTGGCGGCGCACCAGTGCGTCGTACGGCAGCGTCAGGTCGCCGAGCTGGCGGCTGCCGCCCAGCACCAGGTTCGACAGCGGGCACGAGACAAAGGCCGGATTCGGTTCGACCAGCGTCACCTCGATCGCCTGCCCGCTCCATTCGCGCAGGTAGCGCGCCGCCGTGGCGCCGCCATAGCCCCCGCCAACCACCACCACCCTGGCACGGGCCGCGGCGCGTGCCGGCCGGATCCCGGCCGTACCCAGGACTGCGGCGCCCGCGGCGCCGAGGAAGCTTCGTCTGTGCATGGCTCGCTCCTGTCAGCGCACGGCGGCGAACCACGCCGCGATCGCGGCGATCTGGTCGTCGCTATAACCCTTGGCGATCTGGTGCATCACGGTGGCGGGGCGCGTGCCGGCCTTGAAGGCCTGCATCTGCGCGGCCAGCTCCGCCTGCGGGCGGCCGGCCAGCGGCGGAATCGTGCTGCCCGCCGGGGCCCGGCCGGCCGGGCCGTGGCAGCTGGTGCAGGCGGCGGCCTGGCTGCGCGCGCGCAGCGCGGCATCGGTGGGCTGGGCGGGGGCACCGGCGGGCTCAGCCGACAGCGCCGGCTGGGCGCACAGCATCGCTGCGAGCAGCGCCAGTCGGCGCGGTATATGCCAGGCAGGCCGGGGGATCGTTGTTGTCATGGTCTCGCTCCGTCTGGGGGCCGGCGCAGCGCTATCGCAGTCAGCGCACTCAGCCGGCGTGGCAACCGTAGCACATCGGCCGCGCCCGGTGTGCGTTGCAAACCGCAGAACGAAAAACGGCGCCCGCATATGCGGGCGCCGTCTTGACCGGCCGGGGCGGGCGAGCGTTGCGCGCTTCAGGGCAGGTTGCGGCCGGGCGGCAGCGCCACCGGCGAGGTGACCGGAGCCGCGACCGGCGCGGTGGTGGCGCCCGCGCTGCCCGCGGTACCAGGTGCGGCACCGGCCGGCGCATCGATCGGCCCGCCCACGCCCGGCACCGACTGCACCGGCGCCGGCGTGCCGACGTTGCCGTCGAACGACGGGTTTTCCGAGGTCGAGGCCGCATCCAGACGCGCACGCTCGGTGTCGTTGACGTAGTCGAAAGCCTTCACCACCTTGGTCACGCCCGAGGCATTGCGCGCCACGTCCGTGGCCCGGTCGCCCTCGGCGCTGGTGACCACGCCAAGCAGGTAGACCACGCTCTTTTCCGTGGTGATCTTGATCGAGTTGGACGGCACGCCTTCGGCGGTCATCAGCAGGGTCTTGACCTTGCTGGTCAGGTAGGCGTCCTGGCTCTGGGTCATGAAGCCGGGCGAGTTGACCACCTCCAGCTCATTGATCACCACGCGCGCATTCTGCAGGCCGCGCACGTACTGCTCGATCTGTTGCTTGACGCTGTCGTTCTTCGCTTCGCCGGTCAGCAGCACCTTGCGGTTGAAAACGGTCACGTTGACGCGGGCCTGGCCGCTGAAGCGCGAGTTGATGGTGCTCTCGGCCTCCAGCTGCAGGCCGCGGTCGACGGTCTGGGTGGCGGCCGGGCGGCGGTCGGTGGCCATCGCCACCCCGGTGCCCATGGCGCCGGCAATCACCGGAAAGCAGCCGGCCAGCTGCGTGGCGCACACCAGCGCGGCCGCGGCCAGGCCGGCGCGGCCCAGGCCGAAACTGGCCAGGGGGCGGAAGGGATGGCGCGCCTCCGCGCCATTCCGGGAAGCTTGCGTAGTGGGCAGATGAGTCATGCGGTCCTTGCTCTGGCTGAATGTTGGAAATGAGGGTCGGCGGATGCCCGGCATCACGCCTCTCCGAGCAGTGCCTCGTCGATGCCGTTGCACAGGCAGTGCAGCGTCAGCAAGTGCACTTCCTGGATGCGCGCGGTGCGCTCGCTCGGCACGCACAGGTGGATGTCGAATTCGTCGAGGAGGCCGGCGATGGCCCCGCCGCCCTTGCCGGTCAGCGCCACCACCGCCATCTCGCGCTGGCGCGCGGCGGCCACGGCCGCCATCACGTTGTCCGAGTTGCCCGACGTGGAAATCGCCAGCAGGATGTCGCCGGGCTGGCCGAGCGCCTCGACCTGCTTGGCAAACACCTTGCTGAAGTCGTAGTCGTTGCCGATCGCGGTCAGGATCGAGCTGTCGGTGCTCAGCGCGATCGCGGCCAGGCCGGGCCGTTCGCGCTCGAAGCGCCCGACCAGCTCGGCGGCGAAATGCTGCGCCTGCGCCGCCGAGCCGCCATTGCCGCAGGCCAGGATCTTGTTGCCGCTGGTCAGCGCGCCGACCATGCGATCCACCGCGGCGTCGATGTAGGGGGCCATCACCGCCGCGGCCTGTCGCTTGGCTTCGGCACTGTCTAGAAATTGTTGCTGGATACTTTCGATACTCATGGCTCTGGGGGCCCGCTTGTTGCCATGGCGATCCGCGAATCGCCCTCATGTTTGCCGTGCATTATGACCCAGCCCCGGCGGCATCCAGGTCAAAGGCGTGCTGCAGCCATTCCAGCCGGCCGGGTTCCAGCGCCACCACGTCGAAGCGGCACGGCGGCACCCGGGCCAGCGTGGCCAGGTAGTGCGCGGCGGCCAGCAGCACGCGCCGCTGCTTGGCCGGCGTGACGCTGGCCGCGGCGCCGCCGAAGCCGCGCCCGCTGCGCTGGCGCACCTCGACGAACACCAGCGTGCCGTCGGGCGCGCGCATCACCAGGTCGATCTCGCCGCCTTTGCAGCGATAATTGCGGACCACGGGCTCCAGGCCCTGGCGCCGCAAGTGGGCCAGGGCCCGGTCCTCTGCCTGCGCCCCGCGCGCCTGCCGGCTGGGCGCCTGCCCGCCCGGCCCCTGCGTGGTGGATTTGAATGATCGCATCAACGGAAGTTCTCAAGCATGAGTGACTGGATCTCCCTGGCGGCAAGCCAGTCGTACCCGGCCGGCACGCTCTATGTCGTGGCCACGCCCATCGGCAATGTCGCCGACCTGTCGCTGCGCGCGCTGCATGTGCTGGGGCTGGCCGACGCGGTGGCCTGCGAAGACACCCGCAATACCGGCCAGCTGCTGTCGCGCGTCGGCCTGCCGCGGCCGCTGGTGGCGGTGCACGAGCACAACGAGCGCGAGGCCGCGGGCCGCATCGCCGAACGCCTGGCGGCGGGCGAGCGCATCGCCTATGTCTCGGACGCCGGCACGCCGGGCATCTCCGACCCCGGCGCGCGGCTGGTCGAGGCGGTGCGCGCCGCCGGCCATCCGGTGGTGCCCCTGCCCGGTCCCAGTGCGGCGGTGGCGGCGCTGTCGGTGGCGGGCGACCTGCTCGAGGCCGGCGCGGGCCGCTTCACCTTTGCCGGCTTCCTGCCCCCCAAGCCCAAAGCGCGCGCCGAGGCGATCGCCCGGCTGGCGGCACTGGACCACGCCTGGGTCTGCTACGAGGCGCCGCACCGAATCGCCGACACGCTTGCGGCGCTTGCCGCGGGCCTGCCGGGCGAGCGCCGGCTGCTGGTCGGACGCGAACTGACCAAGCTGTTCGAGGACATCGCCGTGATGCCGGTAGCGCAGGCGCCGGCCTGGCTGGCGGCCGACCCGAACCGGGCCAAGGGGGAATTCGTGCTGGTGGTGGAAGGTGCCGGCAGCGCCGCCGCGGATGCCCTGCCGGATGCCGAAGCGCAGCGCGTGCTGGCGCTGCTGCTGGCCGAGCTGCCGGCCAAGCGCGCCGCCAAGCTGGCGGCCGCAATCACCGGCGCGGACACCGGCGCGCTGTATCAGATGGCGCTGGCACAGCGTGCCGGCGACGCCAACGATTGAGGGCGCGGCCCGCGCGCGGGCATAGGCACAAGCGCGAGCCTGCAAGTCAGAATGTAAGGAGGAAGTGTCAGCGCGCGGCGGCATGCGACGGCGCTGGCGCGCTCAGTGGCGCTTGCGCTTGACGGTCTTGCCGCTGGCCTTGGCCGCCTTGCGCGCCTTGGCGGGCGCCAGCGAATCGGCCAGTTCCGGCACGGATACGTCGTCATCGCCGCTGCCGTCGCCGGCCTCGGTGCCGCCGGCATCGACCTGCGGGCCCAGCGCGGCGACCTCGGTGCGGGTCAGGCGACGGATCTCGACATTGGTGGCGCCGCGTTCGACGAAGCCCAGGCGGCGCGCCGCGCCGTAGGACACATCCAGCACGCGGTTACCGTGGTACGGGCCGCGGTCATTGATGCGCAGCACCGCGACCTTGTTGTTGCGCAGGTTGCGCACCAGCACCCAGGTGTCCAGCGGCAGCGACGGATGCGCCGCGGTCATGGCGCGCATGTCGAAGCGTTCGCCGTTGGCGGTCTTGCGGCCATGGAAGCCCTTGCCGTACCACGAGGCCACGCCGCGCTGCTCGAACGTGCCGATGTCGGCGCGCAGGCCTTCGAGCGAGTTGCCGCTGCGGCCTTCGTCGGGGTCATAGCCGAACAGGTTCCAGCTGCCGGTGTCGGGCGTGCGCGTGGCGGGCCTGGCGTCGGCGCGTTCGGTCCGGGCGGGCTTGCCGTTTTTTGCCGCGCGCGTGGGCACGGCATCGCCAGCGTCGGTGCCCGCGGTATCGCTTTCGGGCGGCGTGGCACAAGCGGCCAGCACCACGGCGCATGCGGTGCATGCGCCGAGCTTGGCCAGCCGTTGCCAGCGCTTGGTGAGAGCGGAGATCCGTAACATGGGCGGCAGTCTAACATTGACTGTTTGGGACTATCTCTTTCAATTTGTTACGAAATCTGTGCGATTTCGCACGAACATGGCCTAATTGGCCGGAATCCCGCCTGTGGCAACGGATTCGGGTCAACATGGCACGGCATGCAGTGGGTAATGGATTGATCACACGGCAGGTGCCGGGCGCACGCCAGGCGCCGGACGCTACAATGCTGGGCACCGCCGCGGATCGCGCCGCCAAGACGCCCGGGCCGGTCCGCCCGGCCGCATAACACGCCCATGAAAGCCCTGCTCATTCCCGTCACGCCCTTCCAGCAGAACTGTTCCCTGCTGATCGATGAAAGCACCGGCGCCGCCGCGGTCTGCGATCCCGGCGGCGACCTCGACCGCATCCGCGCCGCAGTGAAAGAACAAGGCGTCACGCTGGAAAAGATCTTCCTGACGCACGGCCACGTCGACCATTGCGCCGGCGCCGCGGCGCTGTCGCGCGAACTCGGCATCCCGATCGAAGGCCCGCAGCAGGACGAGCGCTTCTGGATCGAGCAGTTGCCCGAGCAGACGCGCCGCTTCGGCTTCGGCCATGCGGAGAGCTTCGAGCCCGACCGCTGGCTCGAGAACGGCGACACCGTGCAGTTCGGCAACGAAACCCTGGAGGTCTATCACTGCCCCGGCCATACCCCGGGCCATGTGGTGTTCTTCTCGCGTCCCAACCGGCTGGCCGTGGTCGGCGACGTGCTGTTCGCCGGGTCGATCGGCCGCACCGATTTCCCGCGCGGCAACCACGCCGACCTGATCCGCTCGATCCGCACGCGGCTGTGGCCGCTGGGCGAGGACGTGACCTTCATCCCGGGGCACGGCCCGGTCTCGACCTTCGGCGCAGAGCGCCGCAACAACCCCTTCGTCGCCGATCATCTGGTCGACGCGGGCTGAGGCCATGGCCAAGCGACAGGCGCCCGACACCCGTCCCGAGATCTACGTCAGCACCGACGTCGAGGCCGACGGCCCGATCCCGGGCCCGCACTCGATGCTGTCGTTCGCTTCGGTGGCGATGCTGGCGGACAAGACCGTGCTCGGCACCTTCTCGGCCAACCTCGAAACCCTGCCCGGCGCCGCCGGCCACTCGGTTCAGATGCAGTGGTGGCAAACCCAGCCCGAAGCCTGGAGCGCCTGCCGGCGCGACCTGCAGCGCCCCGAGGACGCCATGGTGCGCTATGTCGAATGGGTCGAGGCGCTGCCCGGCAAGCCGGTCTTCGTCGCCTTTCCGGCGGGCTTCGATTTCACCTGGATGTTCTGGTACATGATGCGCTTTGCCGGGCGCTCGCCGTTCGGCTGGGCCGCGCTCGACGTCAAGACGCTGGGCTTCGCGCTGACCGGGCGTCCCTATCGCAAGACGGTCAAGGCGGCCTTCCCGGCGGCGTGGATGGATCCGCTGCCGCACACCCACGTAGCGCTCGACGATGCGATGGAGCAAGGCGCGCTGTTCTGCAACATGCTGGCCACGCTGCGCGATCGCGAGACTGCGCTGGCGACGCTTACGAGAACTGACGCAAGCGAGCCCTCACCTCCGCCGACACAGGCCTGATTGTCTGTTGCGCCGCGTCAGGCGCGGCGGCATGCCCTTTGCATGCCGCGGCTCGCATCCGGCGCCAGCCCGCCTATAGTAGAAGCGGATATGGCGTTACCGGGCGAAACGAGCCATGACTAACCGGCGCACTTGCGCAGCCACGCCATATGACGTTTGAGCCATCCTGCCCGGACCGCGCGGCGCCTGCCGAGGAGGTGTCGATCATGCGTTTCCCTACCGACCTGCACTTGAGAGACTTGGCCGGCCGGATCCATTGGCCGCATGCCACGCGGGACGCCACGCCCATTACCCATCGCCATTCCTCGGATGAGGACGCCGAAGTCGCCAAGGCCACGCTCTACATCAGCACCGTGACGCTGGTGGTGCTGCTGGTGGTGCTGGCGGCCATCGCTTTCGGTCAGGAGGCCATGCACTGGCTGGGTGTTCATTAGACGACCCCGCCTGAAGCAGACTGCCTCGCAGACCGGCCGGCCCCCACACACCGTGGGGGCCGGTTCTATTTCAGGCCAGCAGCGGCGCCACGTTCTCGGGCGGGCGGCCGATCGCAGCGCGGCGGTTGCGCACCACCACCGGACGCTGCAGCAGGATAGGATTGTCGGCCACCGCCGCCAGCAGCTCGGCATCGGTCAGGCCGGGGTCGGCCAGGCCCAGTTCGGCATAGGAGGCTTCGTTGTCGCGCAGCATCTCGCGTACCGGCACGCCCAGCAGGGTGTGCAACTGGCGCAGCGTCGACAGCGACGGCGGGTCCTTCAGGTACTCCACGATCTCCACCGGCTCGCCCAGCCGCTCGGCGGCTGCCTGGACCAGGGCGAGGGTCTCGCGCGACTTGGAGCAACGGGGGTTGTGGTAGATGGTGATCATGGCAGGTCCTTTCTTGTCATGGCCGCGCCCCGCGGCGGGGCGGCGGCACTAATGCGGTGCAAATCCACCCGCACTATATACAAGACCGCGGGGGCCGCGCAGCATGACGTGGTGCATCGCCACCGGCACGCATCCTGCGTTGCACCGGTTCTTGCCCCAGGCACCATTTCCGATGACCTCCATTCCTGTCTCCACCACCGGGCCGCGCGGCGATGGCATGCGCCAGCCCTATACGCTGCGTGACGCCACCCGCGCCGACATTGCCTCCATCCACGCCATCTACGCCCACCACGTGCAGCACGGCCGCGCCTCGTTCGAGGAAGTGCCGCCGAGCATCGACGAGATGCAACTGCGCCTGGCCGAAGTGCACCGCAAGGGCCTGCCCTGCCTGGTCGCAGAGCGCGACGGCGAGGTACTGGGCTACGCCTATGCCTCGGCCTACCGCGCGCGCAGCGCCTACCGCTTCGCCATCGAGGACTCGATCTACATCGACCACCGCCGCGTCGGCGAAGGCCTGGGCCAGGCGCTGCTGGCCGCGCTGATCGCTCGCTGCGAAACCGGCCCGTGGCGCCAGATGGTCGCCGTGATCGCGTGCACCGCCGCGGGCGAAGGCGCGGGCTCGCTGGCCGTGCACGAACGGCTGGGCTTCCGCACCGTCGGACGGCTGGAGGCGGTGGGGTTCAAGCACGGGCAGTGGATCGATACGGTGCTGATGCAGCGGGTGCTGGGTGCGGGGGCGACGACGCTGCCGGGGTAGGCGGAATCGGCTGCGGCAAGTTCAGACGGGTCTTATCGCCGTGCAGGTGTCCTGATGTCGACAATGCCTATACTTTGTCATCACAAGGACACCGGACATGCTTGTGTCGGAAGAAATCCAACTCACATTCACGCTTGACGCCCGGCTGCGTGACGCGTTCATTGCCGAAGCCGCGGCACGGGGACTCACGCCGTCGCAAGCGCTTCAGGGCCTGGTGCGCGAGTTCCTCGACCACAGCGCCCGAAAGCGCGACTACGAGATTTTCCTGCGCAACAAGGTGGAAGCTTCCCGCGCCTCGCTGCGCGACGCGGGCGGCATCCCCGCGGAACAGATCGAAGCGGAGTTTGCAGCCTGGCGCGCTGCGGCCCGGCCACCGGTTGAAGATCAGACCTGACCAAATCGCCGCCTAAAAAAAACGCCACGGATACCTCCGTGGCGTCTTTCCATCAAAGCTCGGCGCCTGCGGCGCGTCGTCTTCGTCTTACTTCATCAGATCCGACAGCGCCAGTGCCACCACCTTGGTGGCACGGTTCAGGTCGTTCAGGCGCAGGTTTTCGTCCGAGTTATGGCCGCGCGCTTCCATCAGCGTGCGCGGGCCGGCGCCGTACAGCACGGTCGGGATACCGCGCTTGGTGTAGTGGCGGGCGTCGGTGTACAGCGGCACGCCCTGCACCGGGATCTCGACGCCGAACACCGACTCGGCACGGCTCTTCAGCGCGCCGATCAGCTTTTCCACGCCCGGCAGTTCCGACAGCGGCTCGGCCAGGATGATGCGCTCGACCTTCACTTCGATGCCCGGGCGGTCCTTGGCGGCCTTTTCCACCACGGCGCGGATCTCGCCTTCGGCGTCGAAGCCGATTTCCTCGGGGATCATGCGGCGGTCGACGCGGAAGGTCACCAGGTCCGGCACCACGTTGGTGTTGATGCCGCCCTTGATCAGGCCGACGTTCAGCGTGGCGGTGTCGATGCCCGGCACCTTCGACTTGCGCGTGGCCAGTTCCGCGCGCAGGCCGTAGATGGCCTGCAGGATGTGGGTGGCGGCCTCGATCGCGTCGACGCCGGTGTGCGGCATGGCGGCGTGGCCCTGCTTGCCCTTGACCGTCACCTCGACGTGCAGGCAGCCGTTGTGCGACGAGGTGATGCCGTACGAGAAGCCCGCCGAGATGGCGTAGTCGGCCTTGCTCAGGTTGTTGTCCAGCAGGAACTTCGGGCCGATGTCGCCGCCGGTTTCCTCGTCATAGGTGAACTGCAGCTCGACCGCGCCGTTGATCTTCGCGCCCTGCTTCTCGGCTTCCATCAGCGCCAGCACCGCGTAGGTGTAGGTGGCGAAGTCCGACTTGGACACCGCCACGCCGCGGCCGTACATGACCGGGCCGTGCTCGCTGTCGGCGATCTCGCCGCCGTACGGGTCCTTGGTCCAGCCCAGGCCGGGGGGCACCACGTCGCCGTGGGCGTTCATGGCGATGACCGGGCCGCCCGTGCCGAACTGCTTGCGCACGATCAGGTTGGTGGCGCTGATCATGCCGGCGGCCTTGACCTGCTCGTCGGGCACCTTGTGGGCCTCCACCGTGAAGCCCAGGCCCTCCAGCAGTTCCTTGGCGCGCTTTCCGTGCGCGTCGCAATCGCCTGCCGGGTTGTCCGACGGCACCTTGACCAGTTCGGCCAGGAAGGCTTCCTGCTGGGGACGGTGCTGGTCGATGAACTGCGTCAGCGTGGTTTCGATGGGGTTCATATTGTCTCGTGCGGTCATGACTTGTTCTCGTTACAACTGAAGGAGGTTCGGGTGGGGCTTCCGGGCGCGCTGGCTTACTGCGGCAGCCGGAAGTGCTCGACGAAATCGCTGAACACGCGCGCGGACAGTGCGGCATCCTCGGCGGTCATGGTTTCGGTGGGATGGTGGCTGATGCCGCCGTTGCCGCAGCGCACGAACAGCATGGCGACATCGGCGATGGCGGCAATGGCCATGGCGTCGTGGCCGGCGCCCGACGGCAGGTGGCGCACCGGCACGCCCTGGCGGGCGATGGCGGCGGCCCATTGCTCTTGCAGCCACGGGGCGCAGGGAACGCTCTTCGCCTCGTGGGTCTTGCGGATCTGCGCGCGCACGTTGCGGCGCGCGCAGACGCGCTCGATCTCGGCCAGCACGTCGTTGACGGCGGCCTCGCGCTCGGCGTCCTCGCCGGCGCGGATGTCGATGGAGAACACGGCGCGGCCCGGCACCACGTTGGTGGCGCCGTTGGGCACGTTGAACTGGCCCACGGTGCCGACCAGGCCCGGCTTGCCGCCGCAGCGCTTTTCGATATACAGGCCGATTTCGGCGCCGGCCATGGCGGCGTCGCGGCGCATGTCCATCGGCACGGTGCCGGCGTGGCCGGCCAGGCCTTCGAGCTCGACCAGGAAGCGGGTCGCGCCGGAAATCGCGGTCACCACGCCCACCGGCAGGCCTTCGTTCAGCAGCACCGGGCCCTGTTCGATATGCACCTCAATAAAGGCCGCGACCTTGCTCGGCTCATGCTTGGCCGCGGGCAGCGCGGCGGCGTCGAAGCCGGCCTCGCGCATCACCTCGCGCATGGTCTTGCCGCTGTCGTCGACGTTGTCCAGCACATTGTTGTCGAAGGTGCCGGCGATGGCGCGGCTGCCCAGCAGCGTGGCCTTGAAGCGCACACCCTCTTCCTCGGCGAAGCCCACCACCTCGAGCGCGAACGGGAAGCGCTTGCCCTGGCGGTTCCAATCCGCCACGCAAGCGATCGGCAGGATCACGCCCAGGTTGCCGTCATAGCGGCCGGCGTCGCGCACGGTGTCGAAATGCGAGCCGGTCAGCAGCGCCGGCGCGTCGGGCGTGGTGCCCTCGTAGCGGCCGATCACGTTGCCGGCGGCGTCGCGGCGCACCGTCATGCCGGCCTGCTGCATCCACTCGGTCAGCTGCGCGGCGGCGCCGTGGTGGGCCTCGGTCAGGTAGGTGCGGGTGAGCATGCCGGGCTGCTCGGTGTGGACGGCCAGGGCGTCGGCCCAGGCCATGATGCGCGTGCCAGTCTCTGCGGCGGACGGCGACGGATTTGCTGCCATGCGTGTCTCCTGCTGGAAGTGCGTGAAAGCCGCGGCGGCGTGGCTGGCGGGGTGCCAGTGCGGGCGGGACGCCCATGGCCGAAGCTCTATTCTGTGCGATTCATGTTAGCACAGTGAATTCAAAAATTGCATACAAAAATGATATGCACTATATTCGGTTCCACGTTCAGACAATGCGCTGCGGACAATCCGGTCCGGACAGCGGATGGCGTGGAATCCGCCCCAACAGGGGGGCCGTCCGCGCGGTGGCGTACTCCCGACTCGGGAGTCCCGCCGGAACGTAAGGCCGGCAGCCCAACCCAGCCGTCAGAGCAGCACGGGGCCGCCGGTGATTCCTGGATCGAAATGGGCCAGCCGGCGCACTTGCGCGGGACCGGCCCCGCACGGAGACAACCATGCAGCACGCAGTTCCCTCGCAGCAGCGCCCGGGCAGCCCCCGCCTGCACACCCGCTTCACCCGCTCGCTGTTCGGCCAGGTGCT
The DNA here is from genome assembly GCF_035818815.1 of Cupriavidus sp. SS-3. NCBI lineage: Bacteria > Pseudomonadati > Pseudomonadota > Betaproteobacteria > Burkholderiales > Burkholderiaceae > Cupriavidus > Cupriavidus sp. SS-3. The sequence continues at coordinate 88,628 of NZ_JAYLVT010000016.1, read as the reverse complement.
GATCGCCCTGGTGATCGGCACGGCGCTCGGCCTCGCCTTCCCCGAGTTCGCCGCCAAGCTCAAGCCGCTCGGCGATGCCTTTATCAAGCTGATCAAGATGCTGATCGGCCCGATCGTGTTCTGCGTGGTGGTGGCCGGCATCTGTGGCGCCGGCGAGCTGAAGAAGGTGGGCCGCGTCGGCATCAAGGCGGTGGTGTATTTCGAGATCGTCACCACCATCGCGCTGGCGCTGGGCATCGTGCTCGCCTACGTGTTCCAGCCGGGCGTGGGCATGAACGTCGATCCCCGTTCGCTCGACGCCTCGGCCATCGCCGGCTTTATCGACAACGCGACCAAGGTCAAGGACCAGGGCACGGTCGACTTCCTGCTCAAGCTGATTCCCAATACCGTGTTCGGCGCCTTCGCCAACGGCGACGTGCTCCAGGTGCTGGTGGTGTCGATCCTGTTCGGCTGCGCGCTGTCGCTGGTGGGCGAGCCCGGCCGGCCGCTGGTCAGCCTGATCGATACCTTCTCGCACACGCTGTTCAAGATGATGGGGTTCATCATCAAGCTGGCGCCGCTGGGCGTGCTGGGCGCGGTGGCGTTCACGGTAGGCAAGTACGGCATCGGCTCGCTCAAGCAACTCGGGTTCCTGGTGCTGCTGTTCTACGGTGCGGTAATCGTGTTCGTGCTGGTGGTGCTGGGCGGCATCATGCGCGCGTGCGGCTTCTCGGTGATCAAGCTGATCCGCTACCTGCGCGCCGAGCTGCTGGTGGTGCTGGGCACCGCCTCGTCCGACAGCGTGCTGCCGCAGGTGATGAAGAAGCTCGAGTTCATGGGCGTGAAGAAGTCAGTGGTGGGCCTGGTGATTCCGACCGGCTACTCGTTCAACCTCGACGCGTTCTCGATCTACCTGACGCTGGCCGCGGTCTTTATCGCGCAGGCGACCAACACGCCGCTGGCGATGGCCGACCTGCTCGGCATCCTGGCGGTGGCGCTGATCACCTCCAAGGGCGCGCACGGCATCCCGGGCTCGGCCATCGTGATCCTGGCCGCGACGCTGTCGGCACACCCGGCGATCCCGGCGATCGGCCTGGTGCTGGTGCTGTCGGTGGACTGGTTTATCGGCATCGCGCGCGCGCTCGGCAACCTGATCGGCAACTGCGTCGCCACCGTGGTGGTGGCCGCGTGGGAGAAGGACATCGACCGCGCCCGGGCCCATGGGGTGCTGAACGGCACCATCGAGGCGTCCGACCTGGACGCCGGCCTGGCCGCGATGGCGCAGGACGCCGCCGCTCCGGCGATCGTGCCGGGCCCGGTCGCGGGGCGCTAGAATCACGCATCTACCCAACCGCGCAGCCTCTGCGCAAGTGCGCTGCCATGCCCGAGCATATCGATCCTGACATGACCGCCGAAGCGATCGCCGACGACATCGTCGCGGCGATCGTTTCGCACCGCCTGCCGCCCGGCACCAAGCTGCGCGAGGAGGCGCTGGCCAGCGTCTACCGCGTCAGCCGCACCAAGGTGCGCGCGGCGCTGCTGATGCTGTCCAAGGACAAGGTCATCCAGATCGTACCGGACAAGGGGGCGTTCGTGGCCAAGCCCAGCGCCGAGGAAGCGCGCGAGGTGTTCGCCGTGCGCCGCATCCTCGAAGCCGCGCTGGCGCGCGAGTTTGTCGCCAAGGCCACCGCCGCCGACTACAAGCGCATCGATCGCCACCTGGCGGCCGAGCGCAAGTCGCTGGCGGGCAACGATGCCCAGGTGCGCACGCGGCTGCTGGGCGACTTCCATATCGTGCTGGCCGAGGTGGTCGGCAACGGCGTGCTGACCGAGATGATGCGCGAGCTGTCGGCGCGCAGCGCGGTCATCACCATGCTGTACCAGTCGCGCCGCGACGCGGCCTGCTCGTCGGACGAGCACCGCGAGTTCATCGAGGCGGCGCGTGCCGGCGATGTCGAGCGCGCCGTCACGCTGATGGTGGACCACCTGGGCCACGTCGAAGGCGCGCTGCATTTCGAGGAAACCGCGCCGGTGGCGCGCGGCAAGGACCTGGTCGCCGCGCTGCTGGCATAGGCGCCGGCTCCGCCTGCCCCGCTCGCCGGCTTTGGTGCCGGCCGCTTGACGTGAGTCAAAGCCCGCCTGGCCGCCCGCGCGCAAACTTCATCTCGCCATGAAGACGCGGGGGCGCACTTCATGAGCACTTGCCTGCCGGCACCTCATCGTCGACAGGCTGCCCGCACGCTGCAACGGTGTGCGGGCTTTCTTTTTTCTGAGGACGGGGTTCCGCGGCGCCGAATGGCGTGCCGCCCGGCGGCCTCTGACCCGTGCCGTCCCGCACCGGTTTTTCCCTTTTCCGACAGCAGGTTGCGTTACGCCGCGTCGACGCTCGGGATTGCCGCCTGGTCGGGTCATGCGCGTCCCGCGCGGGCTGGCGCGCCGGCCACGCTCGAAAAGCGAATCGCGCCTTCGGGTTAGGATGCCGCAGGCCCCGCCAGAGGCCCGCGCTGTCCCGCCACGCTGCGGAGGCAGCCGCACACGATAACGATCCCAGGGAGACCGCCATGCGCCATCGCGCAATACCTGCCGTGCCGCCGCACTGCCGGCGCTAGCCCTCGCCTGAATCCGCCGTGCTTTCCACCGAAAAGGACTTCCCATGCCCAGCGCCTTCCGCCCCGACGCCTTCGCCGGCAAGACCGTATTCGTCGCCGGCGCCTCCTCCGGCATCAACCTTGGCATCGCGCACGGCTTTGCGCGCGCCGGCGCGCGGCTGGCGCTGATCAGCCGCACCGCCGAGCGCATCCAGGCCGCCGCCGACACCATCACCGCGGCTGGTGGCACCGCCATCGGCATGGCCGCCGACGTGCGCGACTACGCCGCGGTCGAAGCGGCCTTTGTACACACGCAGGACGAGCTGGGCCCGATCGACGTGGTCATCTCCGGCGCCGCCGGCAATTTCCTGGCGCCCGTGGTCGGCATGTCGGCCAATGCCTTCAAGACCGTGGTCGATATCGACCTGCTCGGCACCTTCAACGTGTTCCGCGCCAGCTTCGACCACCTCAGCAAGCCCGGCGCTTCGCTGATCGCGATCACCGCGCCGCAGGCGGTCAACGCGATGATGTTCCAGGCCCATGCCTGCGCCGCCAAGGCCGGCATCAACATGCTGATCAAGTGCCTGGCGATGGAATGGGGCCCGGCCGGCGTGCGCGTGAACGGCATCTCGCCCGGCCCGATCGCCGACACCGAAGGCATGGCGCGGCTGGCCCCCACGCCCGAGATGGAGGCCCGCTACAAGGCGCGCCTGGCGCTGCGCGACTACGGCACCAAGGACGACATCGCCGATGCCGCGATGTACCTGAGCAGCGACAACTCCCGCTATGTCACCGGCACCATCCTCGACTGCGACGGCGGCAGCAAGCTGGGCGACGCCTCGGCCGATGCGCTGAAGCCATCCCGGTAGACCGCCCCCCGATTCCTGCACCGCAACGACCCAGAAACCCGGAGAACCACCATGACGGCAACCGTCCTCTATCAAGCCAGCGAAGGCGTGGCCACGCTGACCCTGAACCGCCCCGACGTGCTCAATGCACTGAACGCCGACATCCTGCGCGAACTGCGCGAGGCCGTGGACCGCGCCGCCGCCGACGCCGAGGTGCGCGCCGTGCTGCTGACCGGTGCCGGCCGCGGCTTCTGCGCCGGCGCCGACCTGGCCGCGCGCCAGGGCGGCGGCGTGTCCGACTCCGGCACGCTGCTGCGCGAGCGCTACCACCCGATCATCATGGCGCTGCGCGAGATGCCCAAGCCGGTCATCACCGCGGTCAACGGCGTGGCGGCCGGTGCCGGCATGAGCCTGGCGCTGGCGGGCGACGTGGTGCTGGCAGCGCGCTCGGCCAGCTTCCTGCAGGCGTTCTCGAAAATCGGCCTGATCCCGGATGCCGGCAGCACCTACTTCCTGCCGCGCTATGCCGGCGAGATGCGCGCCCGCGCGCTGGCCATCCTGGCCGAGAAGATCGACGCGGAAGAAGCCCACCGCATCGGCCTGGTGTGGAAGATCCATGACGACGCCGCACTGCAGGACGAGGCCGGCAAGCTGGCGCGCCACCTGGCGACCATGCCGACCATGGCCTACGCCATGATCAAGCAGGCCCTCAACCAGAGCCTCGGCAATGACCTGGCCGCGCAACTCGAGGTGGAAGCCACGCTGCAGTCGCGCGCCAGCCGCAGCGAAGACTGCAAGGAGGGCGTGGCCGCCTTCGTCGAGAAGCGCAAGCCGCAGTTCAAGGGCCGCTGAGCGCGGCGACCGCACCACTGCCACTACCAGGGAGCCCGCGCATGAGCGCCAGCAATGAACGTATCCTCGTGACGATCGAAGGCGGCGTCGCCGACGTCCGACTGAACCGACCCGACAAGATGAACGCGCTCGACCAGGCCATGTTCGATGCCCTGATCGAGACCGGCGAACAGCTCGCGCGCCTGCCGGACCTGCGCGCGGTGGTGCTGTCCGGCGCAGGCCGCGCCTTCTGCGCCGGACTGGACATGGGCCGCATGGCGGGCATGTTGTCCGACGGTGGCGGCGAATCCCACGACGACGGTATCGGCGCCGGCCGCCTCGGCCAGCGCACCCATGGCATCTCGAACCGGCCGCAATACGCCTGCATGGTCTGGCGCGAGCTGCCGGTGCCGGTCTTTGCCGCCGTGCACGGCGTGGCCTTCGGCGGCGGCCTGCAGGTGGCGCTGGGCGCGGACGTGCGCTACGTCGCGCCGGATGCCAGGCTCTCGGTGATGGAGCTGAAGTGGGGACTGGTGCCCGACATGGCGGGCATGGTGCTGACGCGCGGGCTGGTGCGCCCCGATGTGCTGCGCGAGCTCATCTACAGCGCGCGCGTGCTCAGCGGCAGCGAGGCGTGCGAACTGGGGCTGGGCACCTACCTGGCCGACGACCCGCGCGCCGCGGCACTGGCCGCCGCGCGCGAGGTCGCGCAGAAGAGCCCGCACGCGATCCGCGCCGCCAAGCGGCTGATGGCGGTGGCGGAGCGCGGCGACCACGCCGCCATCCTGCAGGCCGAGTCCGACGAGCAGGACCGGCTGGTGGGCTCGCCCAACCAGCGCGAAGCGGTGCTGGCCAACCTGGAGAAACGCGCGCCGCGCTTCACGCCGGCAGGCTGAGGCGGTCCGCTCAGCGCCTGGCATGGTGGTGGCGCCGCCGGCGCCACCACAGCGCATAGATGGCGACGTTCACCACCAGCACCACCAGCCCCAGCCACAGCTGCACCGCGGGCGTGAGCCCCGCCGGATAAATCAGCGGCAACAGGTAGCGCTCGACAAAGCCGCCGCTGTAGCCGGCCTGCCCGGCAGCCCGGCGCAGCGAGTTTTCCAGCGGCGTCAGCGGACAGATCCAGCCGCCCCATTCGATCAGCACGCCCCACACTGCCGCGGGCAGGTGCACCCATGCCGCACGCGGCCAGCGCAATACCAGCAGGCCGCCCGCCACCACGAACACGATGAACAGCGCGTGCGCGATGACCACCAGGTCGGCCAGCCAGGCGCTGATGGGCATGGCGTAGCGCGGCGGCCTCAGTTGCCGCCGGCGGTGTCCATCCAGTAACCCGGGCGCGCGAACTGCGCCTTCAGGTGCTCGATGAAGAAGCGGATCTTGGCCGGCACCGGCCGCTGCTGCGGGTACACGGCGAGGATGTCGTAGGCGGGCAGCGCGTATTCGTCCAGCACCGTGATCAGCTCGCCGCTCTCCAGCTGCGGCAGGATCTCCCAGGTGGAACGCCAGCCCAGGCCCAGGCCCTCGCCGGTCCAGCGGTGCAGCAGCTCGCCGTCGTTGCAGTCCAGGTTGCCGTTGACGCGCACGGTCACGGTCTTGCCGTTCTGGCTGAAGTACCAGCCGCGCTGCTGGCCGCCCTGCAGGTTGAACGCCAGGCAGTTGTGCTGGGCCAGGTCGTCCAGGGTCTGCGGCACGCCGTATTTGGCAAAGTACGCCGGCGTGCCGCACACCACACGCTTGTTCGACGCCAGCTTGATCGCGACAAAGTTCGGATCGATGGCGCCGCCGATGCGGATGCCGACGTCATAGCCTTCGCGCACCAGGTCGACCACGCGGTCGGTCAGGTTGAACGAGATCTGCACCTCGGGATTGCTGGCCAGGAACGCCGGCGCGTGCGGCGCCACGTGCTTGCGCCCGAATGCAGCCGGCGCCGACACGATCAGGTGACCGGTGGCCTTGTGCTTGCCTTCGGCGATCAGCATCTCGGCGCGGTCGAGGTCGGCCAGCGCCTTCTTGCACTGCTCCATGAACACCGCGCCCTGCTCGGTCACGGCGATGCGGCGCGTGGACCGGTGCAGCAGCTTGACGCCGATGCGGGCTTCGAGTGCGTTGATGCGGCGACCGATCATCACCGGCGTGACGTTCTGCGTCAGCGCCGCGGCCGCCATGCTGCCGTGCTCCACCACGGCGATAAAGGCTTCGATTTGCTTGAGTTTGTCCATCGGATATTCGTCTCCCGGGCGCCATTGTGCGGCATCGCCGGGGTTGTGGCATCCCTGCGCGGCTGATGGGCCGGATCGAGGCCGGCGCATAAGGGCCGCCGCCGGGCCCCGCCACGGGCACGCGGCCGCACCCGGCACGCAGGCGGGTTTCAGCCTGCGCCCGCCGTACGCTTGCTGAGTTGCGCGTTCAGCTCGGCCGCCTCGCCCAGCACATGGGCCAGGCGCCGCAGCGGCCGGCTGCATTGCAGATGCAGGTACAGGTAGCAGGCGGCACCGGTCACGACCATCACGCCGTAGAGCCACAGCAGCGTACCGGCCAGGGCCTGCTGGCGCGGCAGTGCCGCCATCACCGCGGCGGCCGGCGCCAGTGCCAGCAGCACCGCCAGCGTGCGTGCCGCGCCCTCCCACAGCCGCAGCTGCAGCGCCACGCGACGCTGGCGCGCCTGCAATTGCTGTGGCGGGATGCGCGCCAGCCGGCGCAGCAGCGCGTCTTCGGCGGCGCTGTCGCGGTCCAGCTCGGCGGCCTGCCAGCGCAGCGGATGGCGCAGCCGCCCCAGCACCGTGCCGGCACGGGCCAGCCCCGCGCCGACATAGCACGCGGCCGCCAGCGCCAGCAGGGCCTCGAAGCCGCGCAGGGACCAGAGCGGCACGGCCTGCTTCAGCCCCAGGCGCCAGACGGCCAGGCCGGCGCCGCACAGGATCGTCGCGGCCAGTGCCGCGATAAAGCCGAGCCACAGCGCACGCCCGAGCCGGCTCTCCGGCGCGGGGGCAGGCGCTGACGCCGCCTCGGGCGAGGCGGCGGCAAGCGCCTCCAGCAGTTCGTAGGTGGACGGCAGCCTGGAATACATGGTCGGCCCGGATGGCAGGGAATGCCGCCATTTTGCCGCAGCGCGCCGCGGCGGCACGCCGGCGCGCCGGCGTACCCGGTGCTGCGCGGCGTGTCCGTATCGTCACACCACATATCCAATGGCATGCATCGGCGTACCCGCGCCGACCATCCGACGTGGCTTTCCAGCCCATATTGCGTACTACAGGTATCGAATCAACTGATCGCTCTTCTGTTTATCCCAACCGGCCTGCGGGAATAGGATCGACTCCAACGAAATTCCCACCATTACCGGAGACAAGATCATGGCAAAGATGAGAGCAATCGACGCGGCAATCGCCGTGCTGGAGAAGGAAGGCGTGACCACCGCGTTCGGCGTGCCGGGCGCGGCCATCAACCCGTTCTACTCGGCGATGCGCAAGTCGGGCAACATCAACCACGTGCTGGCCCGCCACGTCGAGGGCGCCTCGCACATGGCCGAAGGCTACACCCGCGCCGAGCCGGGCAATATCGGCATCTGCGTCGGCACCTCGGGGCCCGCCGGCACCGACATGATCACCGGCCTGTACTCGGCCTGGGCCGATTCGATTCCCATCCTCTGCATTACCGGCCAGGCCCCGCGCGCCCGCCTGTACAAGGAAGACTTCCAGGCCGTCGATATCGAATCGATCGCCAAGCCCGTGACCAAGTGGGCCGTGACCGTGCGCGAGCCGGCGCTGGTGCCGCAGGTGTTCCAGCAAGCGTTCCACATCATGCGTTCGGGTCGCCCGGGTCCGGTGCTCATCGACCTGCCGTTCGACGTGCAGGTGGCCGAGATCGAATTCGATATCGACACCTACCAGTCGCTGCAGCCGTACAAGCCGGCCGCGTCGCGCGCCCAGATCGAGAAGGCCATCGCCATGCTCAACGCGGCCGAGCGCCCGCTGATCGTGTGCGGCGGCGGCGTGATCAACGCCGACGCTTCGGAGCTGCTGGTCGAATTCGCCGAGCTGGTCAACGTGCCGGTGGTGCCGACCCTGATGGGCTGGGGCGTGCTGGCCGACGACCACCCGCTGCAAGCCGGCATGGTCGGCCTGCAGACCTCGCACCGCTACGGCAACGCCACGCTGCTGGCTTCGGACTTCGTGATGGGCATCGGCAACCGCTGGGCCAACCGCCACACCGGCAGCGTCGACGTCTACACCAAGGGCCGCAAGTTCGTGCACGTCGATATCGAGCCCACCCAGATCGGCCGCGTGTTCGGCCCGGATCTGGGCATCGTCTCCGACGCCAAGGCCGCGCTGGAACTGTTCGTCGAAGTCGCCCGCGAAATGAAGATGGCCGGCCGCCTGCCGTGCCGCAAGTCGTGGGTCGCCGACGTGCAGAAGCGCCGCCGCACCATGCAGCGCAAGAGCGACTTCGACAACGTGCCGGTCAAGCCGCAGCGCGTCTACCGCGAGATGAACCAGTACTTCCCGCGCGACGTGCGTTATGTCAGCACCATCGGCCTGTCGCAGATCGCCGCGGCCCAGTTCCTGTCGGTCAACGAGCCGCGCCACTGGATCAACTGCGGCCAGGCCGGCCCGCTGGGCTGGACCATCCCGGCCGCGATCGGCGTGAAGACGGCCTCGCCGGATTCGGACGTGGTGGCGATCTCGGGCGACTACGACTTCCAGTTCATGATCGAAGAACTGGCCGTGGCCGCGCAGTTCAAGGTGCCGTACATCCACGTGGTGGTGAACAACTCCTACCTCGGCCTGATCCGCCAGGCGCAGCGCAACTTCGAGATGGACTACTGCGTGCAACTGGCCTTCGACAACGTCAACGCCCCGGAGCTGAACGGCTATGGTGTCGACCACGTCAAGGTGGTGGAAGGCCTGGGCTGCAAGGCGATCCGCGTGTTCAAGCCGGAAGACATCGCCCCTGCCTTTGCCGAGGCGCGCGACCTGATGGCCGAGTTCTCGGTGCCGGTGGTGGTCGAGGTGATTCTGGAGCGCGTGACCAATATCGCGATGGGCACCGAGATCGACAACATCAACGAGTTCGAGCCGATCGAAGACCTCGAGGACATCGAGGAAGCGATCCTGAACGAAGAAGTGGAAACGGCGTAAGACCTTCCCGCCCCTTTGCAGTCCGACACGTCATCCCCGCGCATGCGGGGATCCAGCGTCTTCTGAAGTCACTGGGTTCCCGCTTGCGCGGGAACGACAAGAAAAACCAAGTCACAGGAGATGACAAATGACCAAACTTGCGGCCAACCTCACCATGCTGTTCAACGAAGCCGGTTTTCTCGACCGCTTCGAAGCCGCCGCGCGCGCGGGCTTCCGCGGCGTGGAATTTCTCTTCCCCTATGCGTTCCATGCGGACCAGATCGCTGACCGCCTGAACCGCTTCCAGCTGGACCTGGTGCTGCACAACCTGCCCGCAGGCAAGTGGGACGCGGGCGAGCGCGGCATTGCCTGCCACCCGGACCGCGTCGGCGAGTTCCAGGACGGCGTGGGCGAGGCCATCAAGTACGCCAAGGTGCTGGGTGTGCGCCAGCTGAACTGCCTGGTCGGCATCCTGCCGCAGAACGTCAAGCGCGAGCAGGCCCAGGAAACGCTGGTGGAGAACCTGCGCTTCGCCGCCGGCGCGCTGGCCGCCGAGCATATCGACCTGCTGGTCGAGCCGATCAACACCTTCGACATCCCGGGCTTCTTCCTGTCGCGCACGCAGCAGGCGCTGGACCTGATCACCCAGGTCAACGCGCCCAACCTGTACGTGCAGTACGACATCTATCACATGCAGCGGATGGAAGGCGAGATCGCCAACACCATCAAGGCCAACCTGCCGAAGATCAAGCACATCCAGCTGGCCGACAACCCGGGCCGCAACGAGCCGGGCACGGGCGAACTGAATTACCAGTACCTGTTCAAGTTCCTGGACGAGATCGGCTACACCGGCTGGATCGGCTGCGAATACAAGCCGAAGACCACCACCGAAGCCGGCCTGGGCTGGCGCGCCGCGCACGGCGTGCAATAAGCGCGGCGCCCCCGTCGTATCCCGCTACTACCTACGCGAACCAAGACACATTTAATCTCAAGCAAGGAGACATCACATGGCAACCACTCGCAACGTCGGCTTCATCGGCCTGGGCATCATGGGCGCACCGATGGCGGGCCACCTGCGCGCCGCCGGCCACACGCTGTTCGTGCATGACGTCAACCCGGCCCCGCAGGCGCTGGTCGATGCAGGCGTGACCGTCTGCACCAGCGCCGAGGAAGTCGCCAAGCGTGCCGACATCATCGTCATCATGGTGCCGGACACGCCGCACGTGGAAGCGGTGCTGTTCAGCGAGAAGGGCGTGGCCGCCGCGTTCAAGGCGGCCGGCAAGGAAGCCAGCTACAGCAAGATCGTGGTCGACATGAGCTCGATCTCGCCGATCGCCACCAAGGACTTCGCCGCGCGCATCAACAAGCTGGGCGCTTCGTACCTGGATGCGCCGGTGTCGGGCGGTGAAGTCGGCGCCAAGGCCGCTTCGCTGACGATCATGGTCGGCGGCCCGCAGGAGGCCTTCGACCAAGTCAAGCCGCTGTTCGAGCTGATGGGCAAGAACATCACGCTGGTGGGCGGCAACGGCGACGGCCAGACCACCAAGGTGGCCAACCAGATCATCGTTGCGCTGAATATCCAGGCCGTGTCCGAAGCGCTGCTGTTCGCCTCCAAGGCCGGTGCCGATCCGGCCAAGGTGCGCGAGGCGCTGATGGGCGGCTTCGCCGCCTCGCGCATCCTGGAAGTGCACGGCGACCGCATGGTCAAGCGCACCTTCGATCCGGGCTTCCGCATCGAGCTGCACCAGAAGGACCTGAACCTGGCGCTGCAGGGTGCCAAGGCGCTGGGCGTGGCGCTGCCCAACACCGCCACCGCGCAGGAGCTGTTCAACACCTGCTCGGCCAACGGCCTGGGCAAGCAGGACCACTCGGCCCTGTGCCGCGCGATCGAGATCATGTCTAACCACCAGATCGCCAACGCCAAGTAAGCAGCAACCTGTCGTCCCCGCACCGCGGGGACGACACGCTTTGAAGTACCCGATTTCGTACCCGATACGTACCCGAAGCACCCAGCGTTCCCGTCAGCACCCAGGATTCTTCATGCTCGTCACCGAACCCCAAGCCGCCCTGCTGTCGCCCCAGCGCACCGCAGCCAACGCTGAACCGCGCGCGTTGCTGCGCGACCTGTTCGATACCGCGGTCGCCTCCGTCAGCGCCAGCCACTGCCTGCCGCCGCACCTGCCCGCGCCGCCCAGGGGCCGCACCGTGGTGATCGGCGCCGGCAAGGCCGCTGCCGCGATGGCGCAGGCGGTCGAGGCGAGCTGGCAAGGCGAGCTGTCGGGCCTGGTGGTGACGCGCTACGGCCACGGTGCCGACTGCAAGCGCATCGAAGTGGTCGAGGCCGCCCACCCGGTGCCCGACGAAGCCGGCGCGCGCGCCGCGCAGCGCATGGTGGAGCTGGTGCAGGGCCTCACCGCCGACGACCTGGTGCTGTGCCTGATTTCCGGCGGCGGCTCGGCGCTGCTGGCAGCACCCGCGCCGGGCCTGACGCTGGCCGACAAGCAAGCCGTGAACAAGGCGTTGCTCAAGAGCGGCGCCAGCATCGGCGAGATGAACTGCGTGCGCAAGCACCTGTCCGCGCTCAAGGGCGGACGCCTGGCGCTGCACTGCGCGCCGGCGCGCGTGGAGACGCTGCTGATTTCCGATATTCCCGGCGATGACCCGACCCTGATCGCCAGCGGCCCGACGCTGCCCGATGCGACCACCTGCGCCGATGCGCTGGCGGTAATCGCCAAGTACGGCATCGAGGTGCCGGCCAATGTGCGCGCGCACCTGGAGAGCGGCGCCGGTGAAACGCCGAAGCCCGGCGACGCGCGCTTCAGCGGCCACCGCAGCGTGACGCTTGCAACCGCGCAGCAATCGCTTGAAGCCGCCGCGGCGCGTGCGCGCGAACTGGGCTTCGAGGCCCATATCCTGTCCGACTGCATCGAGGGCGAAGCGCGCGAAGTGGCCGAAGTCCACGCCGCCATCGCGCGCCAGGTCGCCCAGCGCGGCCAGCCCTTCAGCAAGCCGTGCGTGATCCTATCCGGCGGCGAGACCACCGTGACCGTGCGCGGCAAGGGCCGCGGCGGGCGCAACGCGGAGTTCCTGCTGTCGCTGGCGGTGGCGCTCGACGGCCTGCCCGGCGTGCATGCGATTGCCGGCGATACCGATGGCATCGACGGTTCCGAAGACAACGCCGGTGCGCTGCTGTCGCCCGACACGCTGACCCGCGCCGCCGCGCGCGGGCTGAATGCGCGCGCGCACCTCGAGAACAACGACGGCTACGGCTTCTTCGCCGGCCTGGACGACCTGATCGTCACCGGGCCGACCCGCACCAACGTGAACGACTTCCGCGCGATCCTGATTTCCTGACGATCGCGCCAACGTAGTACCGACTGACTCGCGGCGCCGACGCGCCGCTACCGAGAATGGAAGAGGAGACATCATGAGACGCCAGCGCAAAGCGAAGATCGTGGCCACGCTCGGCCCCGCCAGCACCGACATCGCGGTGATCCGCGCGCTGTTCGAGGCCGGCGCGGACGTGTTCCGGCTGAACTTCAGCCACGGCACGCACGACGACCACCGCGCGCGCTACGACGCGGTGCGCCAGGTCGAGGCCGAGACCGGCCGCCCGATCGCCGTGCTGGCCGACCTGCAGGGCCCCAAGCTGCGCATCGGCACCTTCGCCGCCGGCAAGGTCGCGGTGCGCACCGGCGATGTGTTCGTGCTCGACAGCGATCCGACGCCGGGCGACGGCACCCGCGTGTACCTGCCGCACCCGGAGCTGTTCCAGGCCGCGCAGCCCGGCCAGTCGCTGCTGATCGACGACGGCAAGGTGCGCCTGGCGATCGAGTCGGTCACCACCGGCACCATCACCACGCGCGTGGCCAACAACGGCTCGCTGTCCGACCGCAAGGGCGTGAATGTGCCCGACGCGGTGATCCCCATCCCGGCGCTGACCGAGAAGGACCGCAAGGACCTGGACTTCGCGCTGTCGCTGGGCGCCGACTGGATCGGCCTGTCGTTCGTGCAGCGTCCGTCCGACATCGTCGAGGCGCGCGAGATCGTCGGCACCCGTGCCGGCATCCTGTCGAAGATCGAGAAGCCGGCCGCGCTGCAGCAGCTGGAAGAGATCGTGCGCGTGTCCGACTCGGTGATGGTGGCGCGCGGCGACCTGGGCGTGGAGCTGCCGCCCGAGCGCGTGCCCGGCGTGCAGAAGCGCATCCTGCGTGTGTGCCGCCAGCTGGGCAAGCCGGTGGTGATCGCCACGCAGATGCTGGAATCGATGATCGACTCGCCGGTGCCGACGCGCGCCGAAGCGTCGGACGTGGCCAGCGCCATCTATGAAGGCGCCGATGCGGTGATGCTGTCGGCCGAGTCGGCCAACGGCCGCTACCCGGTGCAGGCGGTGTCGATGATGAACCGCATCGTCACCGAGGTCGAGCGCGACCCGCTCTACCGCAACCTGCTCGACGCCCAGCACGAGACCCCGCTGAACACGCGCCAGGATGCCATTTGCGCCGCGCTGCGCGAAGTCACGCAGATCATCGGCGCCGCGGCGACGGTGACCTACACCTCGTCGGGCTCGACCGCGCTGCGCGCCGCGCGCGAGCGGCCGTGCGCGCCCATCGTCAGCATCACGCCCAACCTGGAGATCGCGCGCCGGCTGGCGATCGCGTGGGGCATCCACTCCACCGTGAGCCCGGACGTGCAAAGCGTTGATGAAATGGTCGAGGCCGCCACGCGCGCGGCCGTTGCCGAAGGCTACGCCGCGCCGGGCGACCAGATCACCATCGCCGCCGGCATGCCGTTCGGCCAGGGCGGCACCACCAACCTGCTGCGCGTGGCCGAAGTCAGCGCCAGCGCGCTGGCCGCCGCGCCTGTCGCACGCGAGGCCGCACTGGCCTGAGCGCACTGCGCGCGTTCCCGCTGCGCAACGGCCACGCCATGACGGAACCGGGTGCAAACCCGGTTTCTTCGTTTTGCCGCACACCGCCCGCATTGCCCGTCTCCAGGGTGAGTGGGCGGTGTTTTTTTTGACGTGCCGCTGAGCGCATCCGCCGGCACGGCGCGCTGCGGGAACCAGCACCAGCGCGAGCACCGAAGCGCGGATTGCTATACTGAATTCCACTTCCCTTACCCTATTCCCCAAGCCCGGAGCCCCCATGCGCCTCGATGACGAAGCCGAAAGCCAGCACGTTGAAGACCGCCGCGGTGGATTCGGCGGCCTTGGCGGCAAGTCGATCGGCATCGGCACGGTCATCATCGCGCTGGCGGCGTCGTATTTCTTCGGCATCGACCCGATGCTGATCATGCAGGGCGCGTCGGTGCTGCAAGGCTCGGGCCCGCAGCAGCAACAGCAACAGGCCAACCGGCCGCCGGCGACGGACCAGATGACGGTGTTCACGCGCAAGGTGCTGGGCAATACCGAGCGCACCTGGCAACACATCTTCGAAACCCAGCTCAACCGCCGCTATGCGCCGCCGACGCTGGTGCTGTTCTCCGGCGCCACGCCGACGGCATGCGGCACCGGGCAGTCGGCGATGGGCCCGTTCTACTGCCCCGGCGACCAGAAGGTCTATATCGACCTGGCCTTCTATGACGAACTGCGCCAGCGCTTCGGCGCCAGCGGCGACTTTGCCCAGGCCTATGTGATCGCGCACGAGATCGGCCACCATGTGCAGAACCTGCTCGGCGTTTCGGACAAGGTCGACAATGCGCGCCGGCGCATGGGCGAGGCCCAGGCCAACCAGCTGTCGGTGCGCATGGAGCTGCAGGCCGACTGCCTGGCCGGCGTATGGGCCGCCACCGCGCAGCGCGCCAACCAGCAGCTGCTGGAACCCGGCGATATCGAAGAAGGCCTGAAGGCCGCCGCCGCGATCGGCGACGACCGGCTGCAGCGACAGTCGCAGGGCTATGTCGTGCCCGAAGCGTTTACCCACGGCTCCAGCGAGCAGCGCGTGCGCTGGCTGCGCCGCGGCATCGAGTCCGGCGACATCCGCAAGTGCGACGCCTTCGCCGCGCGCGACCTGTAGTTCCCGGCCCGGCCCCCAACCTCAGTGGGGGCCGACAATGTGACGTTTGCGTTGTCCGGGCCGCGCTTCCCTGTCTATAATCGCCGGCAAGGCCGCAATATGACGGCCGGTCGCCGGCGTCGATCCTCACCGATCATTTCCCGCCGCAGCGCCGGGTCCTTCCCCGCCGGACCCCCGTACCCGCCCGGTACGCACCAATTGCCGCAGTCGTTGCGGCGTCTCCGCACCCAAGCCGTTCCGTTCCAACCGCACCGGAGCCACGGCCGATCTTCACTTGCCGTGCGCCCGTGCCAGCCCTGACCTGACATGGCGTCGTTTTTCCTGAAGCGCCCGGCGTTCGCCTGGGTGCTGGCCATCCTGACCGTGGTGGCGGGCCTGCTGGCCCTGAACCGAATTCCCATCGCCCAGTATCCGGCGGTGGCGCCGCCCACGGTGATCATCTATGCCGATTACCCGGGCGCGTCCGCGCGCACGGTCGAGGATCGCGTCACCGCGGTGCTGGAGCAGCAGATGCACGGGATTCCCGGCCTGCTCTACCTCGATTCCAGCAGCGAGGGCGGCACCGCCACGGTGACGCTGGGCTTCCGCCAGGGCACCGACCCGCAGCTGGCGCAAGTCAACGTGCGCAACCGCGTGGCGCAGGCCGAGCCGCTGCTGCCCGAGGCGGTGCGCCGCGGCGGGGTCTATGTCGACCAGGCCAGCAGCAGCGCCTTCATGTATGTGTCGCTGGTCTCGGACAGCGGCCAGCTCGACGAAACCGCGCTGGGCGACTTTGCCGCGGGCTCGGTGCTGCCGCTGCTGCGCCGCCTGCCCGGCATCGGCAAGGCCGAGCCCTACGGCGCCGAATACGCGCTGCGGATCTGGTTTGACCCGGACAAGCTGAACGCCTTCAACCTGACCACGGCCGAGGTCGAGGCCGCCATCCGAGCGCGCAACGGCAACGTCACGCCGGGCCAGCTGGGCGGCGCGCCAGCCGTGCCGGGCCAGTCGTTCCAGGCGATCGTGCGCCCGCCCGCGCCGATGAGCGACGCGCAGGCATTCGGGCGCATCGTGGTGCGCGCCGCCACCGATGGCTCGGCGGTGCTGCTGCGCGACGTGGCGCGGGTGGAACTGGCCGCCAGCGACTACCGCTACGGTTCCACGCTGAACACGCGCAACGCCGCGTCGATCGGCCTGAAGCTGGCCGACGGCGCCAACGTGCTGCAGACCTCGCGCACCGTGCGCGCCGCGCTCGATGCCGCCAGCAAGGGCTTTCCGGGCGACGTGCGCTATGAGATCTCGTATGACGGCGCCACCTTCGTGCAGGCGTCGATCTCGCGCGTGGTGCTGACGCTGATCGAGGCCACGGTGCTGGTGTTCCTGATCCTGTACCTGTTCCTCGGCAACCTGCGCGCCACGCTGATCCCGTGCATCGTGGTACCGGTGTCGCTGCTGGGCACGGTCGCGTGCCTGTACGCGCTGGGCCTGTCGCTGAACGTGATCACGCTGTTCGGCGTAGTGCTGGCGATCGGCATCCTGGTCGACGACGCCATCGTGGTGGTCGAAAACGTCGAGCGCATCATGCGCAGCGACGGCGTGGGCGCGATGCAGGCCGCGGCGCGCTCGATGCGAGAAGTCTCCAGCGCGCTGGTCGCGGTGACGCTGGTGCTGTGCGCGGTGTTCGTGCCGATGGCGTTCTTCGGCAGCGCGGTGGGCGTGATCTACCGGCATTTCGCCGTGACCCTGGCGGTGTCGATCGCGTTCTCGCTGTTCTTTGCGCTGACGCTGGCGCCGGCAATGTGCGCCAGCCTGCTGCGCCACAGCGCGGCGCCGGCGCGCGGGCCGCTGGCGTGGTTCGATGCGCGCTTTGCCGCGTTCACCGCGCGCTATGCCGGCTGGGTGCAGGCGCTGCAGCGGCGGCGGTTGCGCTGGCTGGCGGTGTACCTGGCGCTGACGCTGGCGTGCGGCTATGCCCTGTGGAAGATGCCGAGCGGGTTCCTGCCGGAAGAGGATACCGGCGAGATCGTGGTCGATGTGGAATTGCCCGCCGGCAGCACGCAGGCCGACACGCGCCGCCTGGTCGCCAGCCTCGAGCAGTGGATGCGCGACCAGCACTACCCGGTGCGTTCCAGCTTTGCCGTGCTGGGCTGGAGCAGCGGCGGCAGCGGCGAGCAGCGCGCCAGCCTGTTCATCGGCCTGACCGACTGGAAGGCGCGCGGGCGCGGGCAGGCGGCGCAGGCGGTGCTGGAACGGCTCTCGGCCGGCCTGGAAGGCTGGCCCGGCCGCGGCACGGCGCAACTGTTCGCCTACAACAGCTCGGCGCTGCCGGAACTGGGCAGCATCGGTGGCCTGGACATGCGCCTGGTGGCGCGCCAGCCGGTGGGGCGCGAGGCGCTCTTCGCCGCGCGCGACAAGCTGATCGAGCGCGCCAGGCAGGACCCGGTGCTGGGCGAGGTCCGCGCCACCACCGGCCAGCCCGTGCCAGCGCTGGACCTGAAGATCGACTACCGCAAGGCCGAGGCCTTCGGCGTCGATGCCGAAGCCGTGCACCACACGCTGTCGGCGACACTGGGCTCGCGCTATATCGACGAAGTCGCGCGCGAAGGCCGGGTGCGGCGCGTGATCCTGCAGGCCGACGCCCCGTTCCGCATGCAACCGGACCAACTGGCGCGGGTGCATGTGCGCAACGCCCAGGGCGCGATGGTGTCGCTCGCCGCCTTCGCCTCGCTGGAATGGGGGCAAGGCGAGGTCACGCTGGAGCGCTTCGACGGCTTCAGCTCGGTGCGCATCAATGCCGAAGTCGCGCCCGGCTACACCACCGGCGCGGCGATGACGCGGCTGGCGGAACTCGTGCGCGAGCTGGGGCCCGAATTCGACGTGCGCTGGACCGGGCGCGCCTACGAGCAGGAGCAGACCGGCACGCAGGCGCCGTGGCTGTTCGCGCTGTCGCTGCTGTTTATCTTCCTGTGCCTGGTGGCGCTGTATGAAAGCTGGACCCTGCCGCTGGCGGTGATTGCGATCGTGCCCACCGGCCTGATGGGCGCGGCCGCGGCGATCTGGCTGCGCGGCATGCCCAACGACGTCTATTTCAAGGTGGGCGTGGTGGTGATCATGGGGCTGGCGGCCAAGAACGCCATCCTGATCGTCGAATACGCCGAGCAGTTGCGGCGCGGCGCGGGGGGCGCCATGGACGTGGTCGAGGCCGCCACGCGCGCGGCGCGCCAGCGGCTGCGGCCGGTGGTGATGACCTCGCTGGCGTTCGTGCTGGGGGTGGTGCCGCTGGCCATCAGCACCGGCCCGGGCGCGGGCGCGCAGCAGGCGGTCGGCACCGGCGTGCTGGGCGGCATGCTGGGCGCGACCGTGCTGGGCACGCTGGCGGTGCCGCTGCTGTACGCGGCCATCGCGCGCCGGTTGCCGCGCGCGCAACCGGCGCCGGAACCCGCGGCAGCATCGTCTACGGAATAGAAAAACGCCTGCCAGGCGAAGAGAGAAGGAGGAGGAGGTCGGCCGGGCAGGCGGGAGAGAAAACTTGCGGCCACCGCAGTGGCCGCGTCAGGTCTGGAGAAGACCCGGGGGTCAGACGCGATAGCCGTACAGCGAACCGTCGCCGGAGCGCGAGTTGTCGAGCGCGCGTTCGGCCACGTCACCGGTGAAGCTGTGCGTGCCTTCGCTGAAGGTATCGAACTTGCCGCGCTTCGAGATCTCGCCGCTGGAGCTGCGCGCCCCTTCGCTGAAGGTGTCGAACTTGCCGTCGCGGCGCGAGCCTTCCGAGTACGGATCGAAGCGGCCGGTGCGGGCGCCGTCGGTGTAGGTGTCGAACTTGCCTTGCTTGGCGCCGTCCGTATACACATCGTACTTACCGACCCGCAGCGCGTCGGCATACACATCGAACTTGCCAACCTTGCTGGCAGCGGGGGCAGCCATCGCCGTAGCGGACGCGGCCACTGCCGCGAACACGAGCGCGCCGCCAAGGATACGTCTGGCGATCATTTGGGACTCCTTCAACTGATTTCGTCGTTCTTTCTTGTAGGTCCGGGATAAGACTCCGGCCGCTCTGCAATCTATGTTGCGATGCGAGCACGGACTGAAGATTAGTCACAGCCCGCGCCAGCAGAAATACCGCTGCGACGAATGGTGCGTTGCGAGTCGTGAAACGACTCGCTTGCCGATGAATGGTGTCCGCGGATCGCCGGCGATACGCCGCCACGGAGGGGGGCGCGCGGCGGCGGCCGCACCCGCGAGGGCGGGCTCAGAGCGTGTACTGGCCGGCGGCTTCGGGCTGGAATGCGATCTCGGCGACGCTTACCTGCTGTTCGCGGCCATCGGGCAGGCGGTAACTGACGGTTTCGCCGGCACGCGCGCCCAGCAGTGCCTGGCCCACTGGTGACAGCACCGACAGCCGGCCGGCGTCGAAGTCGGCAGCGTCGGGATACACCAGGGTCCAGTCGCGCGGCGCCTGCTCGCCCGGCAGCGTGCACACCACGCGGGTGTTCATGGTGACCACATCGGTCGGAATTTCCTCGGGCGCTACGATGGTGGCGCGCGCCAGCAGGCTGTCGAGCATGTCCTCGATCTGGGCCGAGCCGGCGCGGCTGGCGATGCGCTCCAGGCGGGTGACATCGAGTTCGGTCAGGTACAGGGTGGCGGTCTGGGTCTTGGTGGCCGTCATGGCGGGTCCTCCGGCAGTCGTGGGTGGGCGCGGCCGGCCTGCATGGCGGGCGGCGGCGGTCAGGTCTTGCGGGTTGGCGTGCCGCGCAGCGGCGCGCATCAACGGATCGGCAAAAGCGTTGCGGCGATCGCCGGCAACAACGGAAACGCTGGCTCGGGCCCGGTTCGGCCCGGGCCCCGCTATGGGAGACGAATCAGGCTGGGAACCGGGCGGAATCAGGCGGTGCGCCGATCCGGCGGGGAGAGATCGCGCGCTTGGCGCGCTGGGGCAGACTGGGCGCCAGGGCGACCGCGGACGCGCGTGCGCGGCCGGTCCGCAGCGGGCGGACAGGCGCATCGGGCATCGGCGTCAGGCGATCAGTCATGGTCATTGCGGAAAAGGATAAGCGGCAGCGGATGGCTTGCTGCAACGGCGAGCCCGGGAGTGGTGGCTCACCTGCCTTGCTGCCCCGGGGTTCATGCACCGTGCTGGTGCGAAGCCGGAGCAACCATCGTAGCACAGCGTCGGGTTCGGGGTCGTCACCCGTTGGTGGCATGGCACTCACAGCCCGCCCCCGCCGCTGCCTGCTGCAGGTTCTGCAGGATGCCGCACCCACTGGCGGGCTGGTGATGGCGGCAGGTCTCGCGCAATGCGCGCAGCTGGCCCTCGAGCGCCTCCAGCGCCACGCGCTGGGCATGGATCTGTGCAATCTGGCGGTCCAGCAACGTGTTGATGTCGTCGCAGTCCTGCGACGGGTTGCGCTCGAACTCGCGCAGGCGCCGGACGTCAGACAGGCTCATCCCGAGCGAACGGCAATGGCGCACGAAGTTCAGCTGCACCACATGGCCCTCGTCATAGCGGCGGTAGCCGTTGGCCTCGCGCGTGGGCGCGTCGAGCAGCCCTTCGCGCTCGTAGTAACGGATGGTCTCGACATCGCAGCCGCTGGACCGTGACAGTTCGCCGATACGCATGTGCCTGTTTCCTTTCCATACCCTGTAACCACTACAGGGTTGGCCATAGTGTAGGTCAGTCTGCCGCATCGTGCAGAAAGTGACGAAACGCTTGCAAACGGCCATGTGCTACCGCCGCCACGGGCGGCAACAGCGCCTTGCGGCATCCTGTAGAATTCCTTCCACTTCCACCGATAAGCCGTCCCCCTGTTCGTGCGCGTCCTGCGGCTGCTCCTGCTGGTCATGATGCTGGCCTTCCTGCCCCTGCCGGGCTGGGCGGCCGCATTCGCGCACGCGGTGCTGTCCACCAACGAAGCCACGGCCGTACCCGCCGCTGCGCTCGGCGCCGACGATGCGGATCGCGCCGCCGTGACAGGGGACCCGACAGGCGACCCTTTGCCGCTTCCCGAAGCCGCCGAGCCGCAGTGGCAGCCCGGCGCCGACCTGGCCGAGCAACTGCTGCCGGCCACGCCGCTGCAGCTGGCCCCCTCGCCCGGCCGTGCCGGGCCGCCTCGCTATGCCGGCGCCCTGCTGCCCGAACCCGACCTGCCGCGGCTGCCGCGACCGCCGCGCGCCTGATCTGACTGGCGCGGCCTGCCCGTGCCCGCCCGAACCCGCGTGCCGCAAACGAATGCGGCGCGCGCCTGCGGTCCCACCGCACCCTTGCGCCGCATGGCGCGACCTACCACTGCTCCACACACATGAAACGCGTACTGCTTTTCCTGGCGACCAACCTCGCCGTCATGCTTGTCCTCAGCATCACCGCCAGCGTGCTCGGGGTGAACCGCTTCCTGACCGCCAACGGGCTGAACCTGGGCACGCTGCTGGCATTTGCCGCGCTGATGGGCTTCGGCGGCGCCTTTATCTCGCTCCTGATGTCCAAGACCATAGCCAAGTGGTCGACCGGCGCGCAGGTCATCACCCACCCCAGCACCAGCACCGAGCTGTGGCTGGTGCAGACCGTCGAAAAGCTGGCGCAGCGCGCCGGCCTGCCGATGCCGGAAGTCGCCATCTACGAGGGCGAGCCCAATGCCTTCGCCACCGGCGCCACCAAGAACAGCTCGCTGGTGGCAGTGTCGACGGGCCTGCTGCAATCGATGTCGCATGAAGAGGTAGAGGCCGTGCTGGCGCACGAGGTGGCGCACGTCGCCAACGGCGACATGGTGACGCTGACGCTGATCCAGGGCGTGGTCAACACCTTCGTGATCTTCCTGGCACGCGTGGTGGGCTACTTCGTCGATTCGATGCTGCGCAAGAACGACGAGGAATCGAGCGGCCCGGGCATCGGCTACATGGTCACCGTGATCGTGTGCGAGATCGTGTTCGGCATCCTGGCCAGCATCATCGTGGCCTGGTTCTCGCGCCGGCGCGAGTTCCGCGCCGATGCCGGCGCCGCCGGCCTGATGGGCACCCCCACGCCGATGGTCGCGGCCCTGCGCCGCCTGGGCGGGCTGGATCCCGACGGTCTGCCGCAGAACATGCAGGCGATGGGCATCGCCGGCGGCAAGTCGTGGATGGCGCTGTTCTCGAGCCACCCGCCGATCGAGCAGCGCATCGCCGCGCTGCAGGCGGCGCGCTGACGCAACGGCTCAGTCGAACACGCGGCCGCGCAGCGCCTTGACCTGGCTGCGCTGGCTCTTGCCCTCCAGCCGGCGCCGGCGCGATGCCAGCGTCGGCCGCGTCGGCCGGCGCACGCGCGGCGGCGTGGCCACGCTGCGCACCAGCTCGTGCAGGCGCCGCACCGCATCTTCCCGGTTCTGGTCCAGGCTGCGGAACTGCTGCGCCTTGATCACCACCACGCCGTCGCGCGTGATGCGGTGATCGTGCAGGGCCAGAAGGCGTTCCTTGTGGTCAGGCGGCAGCGAAGATGCCCGCACGTCGTAGCGCAGGTGCACGGCGTTGGATACCTTGTTGATGTTCTGCCCGCCCGCGCCTTGCGCGCGGATCGCGGTAATCAGGTATTCGTGGTGGGGAATGACCAGCTCGTCGACCATGGCTGCATCATAGCAAGCCGGCCCCGCGCCGGACCGCGCTAGCGCCACGAATAAGCCAGGCCGATGCCATAGGTGATCTGGTTGCGGGTGCCGCGCTGCGTGACGATGGGGCTGTCGGCCGCGTCGCCGGCCAGGCGCTGCGCGTAGACCATCGCGCCGCCATACCAGTGCTTGTCGAACTGGTAGATCATTGCCAGCCAGCCCGTAAACTGCTCCAGCCCGCCGCCCGGGCTGTAGACGGGCAGGCCGCTGGCGGCCGAGTCCGCCGGCGTTACGCCGAAGTAGGTACGGTTGAAGCTGCCGCTGACCCAGGTCGCGCCCAGGCCCATGCCGGCGTAGATGCGCTGGTGCAGCGGCATCCAGAAGGTGCCGGTGGCGGTGACGCGGCTGCCGCCGTAGACGATGCCGGCATTGGTCATCACGTTGATGCCGCCGCGCAGCCGCCACGGGACACGTCCGGGGTTCAGGTATTCATAGCCGATGTAGCCGCCCGCCTCCACCGTGGTGTCGATCTCGTGCACCTGCGCCACGACCGGATCGTCGACGTTGTTGCGGCCGAGGCGCAACCCTACCGCGGGCCCCCACTGGAAACCCGTCAGTCCGCCGAAGTTGAACTGCGCATACGGCCCATACCATTCCAGCAGCCGTCCGCCCGCGGTCACATAGCGCACGCCGGGCACCACGCCGAGCATGCGATCCTTGCCGCCGGCGAATTCGGTGGTGGAGCCGACGCCGAGGCCGACCATGTTCGGCAGCGATCCCGGCAGGCTTACCGGCGCGGCCTCGCCGGAGTGCGCGGCCACGGCCAGCGCAATGCCGGCCAGCGCACCGCGCAGCCGGCGTGGAAGGCTTGTCGTGATCGCCATGGCATGTCGTCCGTGACAGGGTATGGTCGGGCGACTTTATCAGCATGGCCGGAGCGCGAGGTCGCGGGACCGTCCTGAAACTTTTCGCGCCGCGAATTAAGTCCGGGTCGAGATCCATGCCGGCGGTGGCGATATCCATGCCTCCACAGCCCCGATCATTCCAAATCCGGCAATGACATATCGACCTCCTTTGCCTTTTATTCCGGATGGCACATGATGAGCTCAGTTCACTGAAGTCCGTGCGCGCACGAAGCCGAGCGCGATTGCTGTACCCTGCGTGCACGGATTCAGGAACCCCCTGGAGTTACCCATGCGCCCCCGCCTTTCCGCACTGCTCGACCGGCTCTGGGAACAGGCAGTGCGCACGCCGCAACGCTTCGTGGTGTTGTCTTTTGCCGCCGCTTGCGCGCTGCTGCTGATCATTTCCGCGCACGGCCTGGTGGTACTGCGTGACCATGAAGTGCAGACGCTGCAGCAAACCCAGCAACTGCAAGTGGCCGGCATCAGCTCGGTGCTGAACGTTGAGTCCGAGCGGCTGCGCGGCGTGCGCAATTTCGCCCAGCACCTGATCCGCCTGCAGATGGGTCCCCACGCGGTCGAAGCCGATCCGCCGCTGCAAGCCGTCTACGCGCACCGCAACGACGACCTGTGGCAGCTGCCGGCGCCGGAAGGCGATGCGGTGCTGCTCGGCGCCGGCCCGCGCATGCTGGAAGGCCTGGATGGCTTTTCCCGCCGCGACGAAGACCTGCTGCCCGGCCTGTACGTGGCGCGCGGCCTCAGCCACCTGCTGAGCGCCGAGCCGGTCAACCCGCTGGTCACGCGCAAACTGATGTACGTGTCCACCAACGGCTTCTTTGTCACCTATCCGCCGGTGCCGCCAGCCCGCACCGCCGCCGTCTTGCGGCGCGTCAACGATGCAGGCCTCATGCGCGAGCACCTGCCGCGCAACAACCCCGATCGGACCCTGCACTGGCAGATGGTGCCGGTCGGCGGTGACAGTGGCATGTACCTGACGCTGAGCCTGCCGGTCTATCTCCACGCGCAGTTCCGCGGCGTGGCGATTTCCGCCATTTCGCAGCGCAGCCTGGACGACTACCTGACCAGCACCACGCGCAAGGGCGTGCACAGCTTCCTGATCGATATCGACGGGCACCTGATCGGCGCCAGCACGCGCGAAGTCAAGGGCGTCGAAAAGATTGACTCGGTGGTGCCGCCCGCCGGGCGCGAAGCCACGCCCCGGGAAATGTTCAGCCGCGGTGCCGGCACGATACACCTGCCCGACGGCAGCCGCCTGATGTTCGAGCGCATCGGCGGCAGCAACCTGATGCTGGTCGACTACTTCTCCGCCACCGACCTGCTGCTGCGCACCGCCTCGCACCTGAGCGCGGTGCTGGCGGCCAGCGCGCTGTCGTTGGCCCTGCTGCTGTGGGTCACGCTGCAGGGTTTCCGCAAGCTGTTTTCACACTACCTCGCCCGCGGCGAAGCACTGCGCGAACTGGCCGAGACCGACCCGCTGACCGGGCTGTCCAACCGTCGCATGTTCGAGGCGCGTTTTGCCATCGAGCACAACCACAGCCTGCGCGAGAAGACGCCGATGTCGATGATGATGGTCGATATCGACCGCTTCAAACGCATCAACGACAACTGGGGCCACGCCAGCGGCGACCGCGTGCTGAAAAAACTGGCCGACGTGGTGCGCGCGACCGTGCGGTCCATCGACGTGCCGGCGCGCATCGGCGGCGAAGAATTCGCCGTGCTGCTGCCGCGTACCAGCATCGCGGAAGCGACAGAGGCGGCCGAGCGGCTGCGCCAGGTCCTGGGCCAGGTAGTCTGCGAGCCGGCAGCCGACGCGACCGACAAGGGGGAGATCCGCTTCACGGTTTCGATCGGCGTATCGGACCTGGGCGCCGACGGCACCGACAGCCTCGACACCATGCTGATGGTGGCGGACCGTCGTCTCTATGCTGCCAAGAACGCCGGGCGCAACCGGGTCGTCAGCGACGACCCGGTGCCAGAGCCGATGGACGACGGCACCCCCGCTCCTGCGCGCACGGCGTGAGCGTAGGTTGGAAAGCGAATCTGATCGCGTAAAGCGGGAATCCGGATGGGATTGGCGCGCCCGGCTGGGATCGAACCAGCAACCCCTGCCTTCGGAGGGCAGTACTCTATCCATTGAGCTACGGGCGCACAGGACGGTTTTGCAACCGGTTTTGCGGGTACAGCGGCTGCGGCGGGCGAATGCCGCCGCTGGAAAGTCGCATAGGATACCGCTTTTGCCCGGCGCCGTCCATGCGGGGCCGATACTGGCGCCGGGGAACGTCTCGCAACCGCCGCTTTTTGGCACTGGCAGGGGGGCTTTGGCGCTATAATCGCCAGCTATTTGCGTCAAATCGTGCCCGTCGCGCCGTCGGCGCAACGAGTCGACCGGGGTCAAATCCGGGCGGCTGGTTGTCGGCGACAATCGGGCCCCGGTCCGGGAGACAGGCCGAGGTACGCAAATGGCAACAGACCCAAGTCAGGCAAGGGCCGCAGGGGAGCGCGGGCGGTCCGGATGGGGCCGGATAGTGGTCAGCGAAGGGCCACACCAGGGCCAGAAAAAGCAAGCCGAGCGTAAGCGGCCAGAAGGTTTCCTGCAAAACTGAGAGTTCTGTATGAGCGACGTCCACAACGAACACCCCGAGCACGAGTCTCCCATCAAAACCCCGAAGCAGTTGATCGCAGTCGTGATCGCGGCGTTCCTGGTGCCGATCATCGTGATCATCCTGCTGGTCAACTTCGTCGGACACGGCTCGACCGAAAGCGCCGGTGCGAGCACCGCCGCCGAAGCCGTCAACGATCGCATCAAGCCGGTCGCCTCGCTCGAAATCAAGGATCCCAACGCGCCGCGCGTGTTCAAGACCGGCGAACAGGTCTACAAGGAAATCTGCGCCGCCTGCCACGCCACCGGCGCGGCGGGTGCGCCCAAGCACGGTACCGCCGGCGACTGGACCGCGCGCATCGGCCAGGGCTTCGACGGCCTGATGAAGTCGGTGCTCAACGGCAAGGGCGCGATGCCACCGCGCGCCGGCAGCACGCCTGACGACTACACCGATTACGAACTGGCCCGCGCCGTGGTCTACCTGGCCGACGCCGGCGGCGCCAAGTTCCCCGAGCCGCCGGCCCCGGCCGCTGCCGCGCCTGCAACGGCCGCAGCCCCTGAAGCGGCCGCCCCGGCTGCCGCTGCAGCGCCGGCCCCCGCTGCGGCTCCGGCAGCCGCTGCCGCACCCGCACCTGCCGCCGCCGCTGCCGCGCCGGCAGCTGCCTCGGCCGAAGTGGGCAAGAAGGTCTACGAGCAGGTCTGTGCCGCCTGCCATGCCGCCGGCGTGGCCGGTGCGCCCAAGTTCGGCGACAAGGCCGCCTGGGCCCCGCGCCTGAAGGAAGGCATGGATGCGGTTCACAACTTTGCGCTCAAGGGCAAGGGCGTGATGCCGCCCAAGGGCGGCTATGCCGGCCCGGATGCCGATGTGATCGCCGCGTCGGACTACATGGCCAACGCCGCCAAGTAAGCCGGCGCCGACGCCAACAAAAAACCCGCGCCTTTGCGCGGGTTTTTTTTCGTCCGGCCCGGGGCCGCTCTTGCGCGCTACACCACGCGCGAGTAACGCGGCACGATACGGATCGGCTGGGTGCCGTCGTTGGCGGCGCGCGCGCCGCTGTCGACCGGCCGGGCGGCGTCGTCGCGCAGGTAGCGGTCGAACACCATCGCCACGCGGCGCACCAGCAGCCGGCCCAGCGGCGTCACGGTGATGCGGCCGGGCTCGCGGCACACCAGTCCGTCGGTGGCCAGGCGCTCCAGCTCGGCCAGTTCCGCGGCAAAGGCCTCGTTGAAATCGATGCCATGGCGCGCCTCGATGGCAGGGAGATCGAGCACGCCATTGCACATCAGATCGCCAATCAGCTCGCGCCGCAGGTGGTCATCGGCCGTCATCGCCACGCCCCTGGCCAGCGGCAGGCGGCCCTGGTCCAGCGCCCCGTAGTAGTCGTCGAGCGTCCGCGCGTTCTGCACGTAGCGCCCCGCGATCGCGCCGATCGCCGAGATGCCGAGCCCGACCTGGTCATAGCCGGCGTGCGTCGAATAGCCCTGGAAGTTGCGCTGCAGCCGGCCCTCGCGCTGGGCCACGGCGAGGTCGTCGTCGGGCAGCGCGAAGTGGTCCATGCCGATATAGACATAACCCTCGGCGGTCAGCCGCTCGATGGTCGAGACCAGGATGTCGAGCTTCTCGCCGGCTTGTGGCAACGCCTGTTCGTCGATGCGGCGCTGCGGCTTGAACACGTGCGGCAGGTGGGCGTAGCTGTAGACCGAAAGCCGGTCCGGGCGCAGCGCCAGCACCTGGTCGATGGTGCGGCCGAAGCGCGCCGCGGTCTGGTGCGGCAGCCCGTAGATCAGGTCCAGGCTGACCGAGCGGAAGCCCAGCGCGCGCGCGGCATCGACCACGGCGCGGGTCTCCTCGAACGGCTGGATGCGGTGGATGGCCTGCTGCACCTCGGGGTCGAAATCCTGCACGCCCAGGCTGACGCGGTTGAAGCCCAGCTCGGCCAGCAGCGCCATGCGGTCATGGTCGACACGGCGCGGATCGATCTCGATCGAGTGCTCGCCGTCGGCCGCCAGCGCGAAATGCGTGTTCAGCAGCGCCATCACGCGACGCATTTCTTCCGGGTTCAGGAAGGTCGGCGTGCCGCCGCCCCAATGCGACTGGATCACCTGCCGGCGCTCGCCCAGCCGCCCGGCCACCAGCGCCATCTCGCGGCCCAGGTAGCTGACGTAGCGCGCGCTGCGGCCGTGGTCGCGCGTGATGATCTTGTTGCAGCCGCAGTAGTAGCAGATGTTCTCGCAGAACGGGATATGCAGGTACAGCGACAGCGGCGCCGGCGCATCGGCGCGGCAGGCGGCCAGCGCGTCGTGGTACAGCGACGGGTCGGGGCCGTTGTGGAAGCGGTCGGCGGTCGGGTACGAGGTATAGCGCGGGCCGTTGCCGTCGATGCGCCCGGCCAGCGCGCGGAAGTCGGAGAGCGCGCGGCGGTCGAGCGCGGGGAAAGTCATGGCTGACGGGTTCATGGGGGCGCGGGGGAATGGGTATGCGACACGTCATCGTAGGACCGGCCCGGCGCCCGCAGCTTGACCGCCGTCAAGTGCGGGCCTGAGCCGAGCGGCGCCGCTGCCGCTGGGCTGCACGCGTACGTCACATTGGCGTCATGGGTGCCGGGTACGCTGCGCGCCACCGCGCCCACGCGCGATCCGCCAGGTTCCAGCCATGTCACGTTCCCGCCGCTCCCCCACGCCCGTGCCGTACCCACCGCTGCGCGACCACCCGCCGGCAGACGCCGGCCGGCGCCGGCTGCTTGCCGCGACCGGCATGGCGCTGGCCCTGCCCGCGTTCTCCGCCCGGACACAGGCGCCGCGCACGGTGGTGGTGGGGCACCTGGTCGACCGCAACGGCGCCCAGTCCGACCTGGCGCGCGACTACCTGGCCGGGGCCAAGGTAATGTTCGACGCCGTCAACGCCGCCGGCGGTCCTGTACGGATCCAGCACGTGGTGCGCGATGCGGACCCGGATCCGCGCCGCGCGC
This sequence comes from Cupriavidus sp. SS-3, assembly GCF_035818815.1. Taxonomy (NCBI): domain Bacteria; kingdom Pseudomonadati; phylum Pseudomonadota; class Betaproteobacteria; order Burkholderiales; family Burkholderiaceae; genus Cupriavidus; species Cupriavidus sp. SS-3. Next base: position 59,201 of record NZ_JAYLVT010000016.1, on the reverse strand, counting down.
TGGCGCAGGCGGTGTCGCTGGCCGACACGGAACATGCGGGGCTGCTGTTCGGTCCCGGCGACCGGCTGCTGCCCGCGCTCGCGTCATCGACCGAACTGGCGCGCCGCGGCATGCAGATCATTGCGCCGCTGTCGGGGCTGGCGTTGGCCGCCGACAATGTCTGGTTCACGCGGGCCGACTACCAGGCGGAACTGGACGCGGCCGCGCAACAGTTGCGCGGCTACGGGCTGACGCACATCGCGCTGGCCGTGGCGCCGGATTTCGCGGTGTCGTCGCTGGCCCGGCTGGAGGCGCAGACCGGCACCCGCGCGGTGCTGCTGGAAGGCAGCGGCGACGCCGCGGCACGGCGCATTGCGGCAACACGCCCGGGCGCGGTGATCGTCGCCGGCGACACGCTGGCCTATGCCGAACTAGGCCGGGCGCTGGCGGCGCAGGGGTGGTACGGCTTCCTGGTGGGGCTGTCCGCGGTCAGCGCCAATGCCGCGCGCGAGATCCTGGGCCGCGGCTACGCCGGCGGGATGGTGCTGACCCAGGTCGCGCCGGGGCCGCAGCAGGCCACGTTGCGGGTGGTAAAGGAGCACGTGGCGCGCATGAAGCAGTACCTGGACGAGCCGCCGTCGCCGGCGACGCTGGCCGGCTATATCGGTGCCGCCTGGCTCGCACGTTCGCTGCAGGGTGTGCGCTCCGGCGGCACGGCGGAGTTGCGGCGGGCGCTGCAGGGGCGCGTCGATGTCGGCGACTTCACGCTGGACTTCACGCGCGGGCAGCGCGGCTCGCAGTACGTCACGCTGGCGGTGTCGGGCGCGCGGTAGAAGCTGCGCGGGCGCCGTGACCGCTCAGCCGGCGACCGCCTTGCCCCCATTGCCCAGCAGCGCCTTGAGCGCGCCGAGCCGGTCCTTGGGGCTCATCGCCGGGGTGTCGTCCTTGGGCGCCGGCGCTTCTTCCAGCTTCATCTCGCCGATAAAGCGCGACGGCTGGCACGAATAGGTCTCGCGCGCACGCTTGCGCTTCTTGCACCAGCTGATCTGCAGGCTGCGCTGCGCGCGCGTGATGCCGACATACATCAGCCGGCGCTCTTCCTCGATCTTCTCGTCGGTCATGTCGTCGTCTTCGCGGCAGTGGGGCAGGATGCCCTCTTCCACGCCGACCAGGAACACATGCGGATATTCCAGCCCCTTGGAGGCGTGCAGCGTCGACAGCCGCACCGCGTCGGGATCTTCCTCGCGCCCTTCGAGCATGCTCATCAGCGCCACGGTCTGCGTCAGCTCAAGCAGGTTCTTGCCTTCGCTGCCGAAGCCGTCGGCGTTGTCGTAGCCAGTGGCTTCCTCGCCCTCGACCGCTTCCGGCTTGGTGCCCTTGCGCTTGAGCCATTCGAGGAACTCCAGCGTGTTGGTCCAGCGCGACTGCGCCTGCCGCTCGTCGAAGCTGTCGTACAGGTAAGCCTCGTAGTGGATGCCGGCCATCAGGTCGTCGAGCACTTCAGTAGCCGGGTCCTTCGCCGCGCGGTCGGCCAGCCGCACCATCGATTCGCAGAACACGCGCAGCGGCTCCAGCTGGCGCGGCTGCAGCTTGCCCTCGATGCCGCCCATCATCGCCGCCTCGAACAACGACACCTTGGCCTGCCCGGCAAACGTGCCCAGCACTTCGAGCGTAGTGTTGCCGACGCCGCGGCGCGGCGTGGTGATCGCGCGGATAAAGGCGGGATCGTCGTCGGGATTGGCGATCAGGCGCAGGTAGGCGCAGATGTCCTTGATCTCGGCCTTGTCGAAGAAGCTCTGGCCACCCGACAGCACATAGGGAATGCGCTCGCGCCGCAGGATCTGCTCGAACAGCCGCGCCTGGTGGTTGCCACGGTAAAGGATGGCGTAGTCGCGGAACTGCGCGCGGCGCTCGAACTTGTGCGCCGACAGGCGGAACACCACCGACTCGGCCTCGTGCTCCTCGTCGTTCATCGGGTGGATGGCGATGGGATCGCCCATGCCGTGCTCGCTCCACAGCTTCTTGTCGAACAGCTTGGGATTGTTGGCGATGACCGCGTTGGCCGCTTCCAGGATGCGCACGGTGGAGCGGTAGTTCTGCTCCAGCTTGATCACCTTCAGGTTGGGGAAGTCGGTCTGCAGGCCGCGCAGGTTATCCAGCGTGGCGCCGCGCCAGCCGTAGATGGCCTGGTCGTCGTCGCCCACCGCGGTGAAGGCCGGTGCGCGCAGGTGCGAGCCACCCGCCAGCAGCTTGAGCAGCTGGTACTGGCAGGCGTTGGTGTCCTGGTACTCGTCGACCAGGAAGTAGCGCAGCCGGTTCTGCCACTTCAGCTGTACCGCCTCGTTGCGCGCGAACAGTTCCGCCGGCAGGCGGATCAGGTCGTCGAAATCCACCGCCTGGTAGGCGTTCAGCGTGGCGACGTAGTTGCGGTAGACCAGCGCGGCCTGGTGCTCGTCGGCATTGGCAGCCTGCGCGATCGCGGCCTCGGGGTCGACCATGCCGTTCTTCCACAGCGAGATCGTGCTCTGCACGCCGCGGATCAGCTTCTTGTCGGTGGTGCCCAGTTGCTCCTGGATCAGGCCGAAGCAGTCGTCCGAATCCATGATCGAGAACTGCGGCTTCAGGCCCACGTGCTCGGCTTCCATGCGCAGGATCTGCACGCCCAGCGAGTGGAAGGTGCAGACCGTCAGCTGCTTGAGCGGAATGCGCTTGCCCTCGCGCGTGGTCTTGCCCTCCATCAGCTTGGCGATGCGCTCCTGCATCTCCTTGGCCGCCTTGTTGGTAAATGTGACGGCGGCGATATGGCGCGGCTCGAAGCCCTTGTCCTCGATCAGATGCGCGATCTTCTGCGTGATCACCCGGGTCTTGCCGGAGCCCGCGCCGGCCAGCACCAGGCAAGGCCCGTCCAGGTAGCGGACGGCTTCGGATTGGGCGGGGTTCAGGCCATGGGTCATGCGGGCAGGTGTCGGGGGCGGCAGCGGAATCGCGGGAAAGAGCGGATTTGCCGGCATCCCGTCACCCGGGCCTGCGGCAAAGCTGCCGATGTTAACACGCTCGCCGCGGCGGGTCAGTCAGCGCAAGCCGCGAGGGTGGGCCAGGCCGTGTCACTGGCGTAACACTTCGTAAAGACCGGAGCCAATGACATAACGCGACACTCTAATCAGTGTGTCCCCCGGTCCGCCGGATCGCTCGGGCATGCACGAATCATCACATCGGAGCCAACAATGAAAACCCTGCAAACTTTGACCAAGGTGACCCTGATCGGCATGACGGTCGCGGCCTTTGCCGGTTGCGCGGACATGACCCCGAAACAACGTAACACCGCCATCGGCGCCGGTGCCGGCGCGGTCGGCGGCGCCGTCCTGACCGACGGCAGCGCGCTGGGTACGCTGGGCGGCGCGGCCGTGGGCGGCGTCATCGGCAACGTTGTCACCGACGACAAGAAGAAGTAAGCAGCCCCGGCGCGCAGCGGCGGGTACGGGCCCTTGCCGTGGTTTGACAAAGGCCGGGGCCTCCCGTACATTGCGCGCATCCAACCGGGAGAGCGCGCATCGCCTGCGCCGCCGAAGGGGTATCACCCGAAAACTCTCAGGCACCACGGACCGGTCGGATCGGCATGCAACATGCACACAATGCATGCCGCACTCTGGAGAGCGGCACCCGTCATTCGTGGCGAGCGTGCCCACCGAAGGGGCGCGCGAGGATTGGGTCCACGGGATCCGCCTCGTAATCTCTCAGGTATCGAGGACAGAGGGGTCATCCGCCGCAGCGGATTGCTCGCCATATTGGCGTAGCGATCGTTGCGGCGGATGGCCCTTTTTTGTTTTCGCCAACCGAGACTGCCCCCGAGGATTCCATGACGCTCCATGCCACGCCCCTCAACGCTATCCACCGCGCCCTCGGCGCCCGCATGGTCGACTTCGGCGGCTGGGACATGCCGGTCAACTATGGCTCGCAGATCGAGGAGCACCATGCCGTGCGCAACGATGCCGGCATGTTCGACGTCTCGCACATGTGCGTGGTCGATCTCGCCGGCCCGAATACCCGCAGCTTCCTGCGCGGCCTGCTGGCCAACAACGTCGACAAGCTGCAGTCCCCCGGCAAGGCGCTCTATTCCTGCATGCTGGACGAGAACGGCGGCGTCATCGACGACCTGATCGTCTATTTCTTCGCCGAGGACCGTTTCCGCCTGGTGGTCAACGCCGGCACCGCGGTCGGCGATATCGACTGGATCCGCGCCCGCAACGACGCCACCGGCAGCGGCGTGACCATCACCCCGCGCCGCACGGACGTCGCGCCCGAGGGCGTGCAGCCGCTGGCGATCGTCGCGGTGCAGGGACCCAACGCCCGCGCCAAGGTGTGGAGCACCTTCCCGTCGACCCAGCCTTCCGACGCACTCAAGCCGTTCAATGCCGTGGTCGTGCAGGATCCCGACCTCGGCGAAGTGATGGTGGCGCGCACCGGCTACACCGGCGAGGACGGCTTCGAGCTGGTGGTGCCGGCCGCAAGCGTCGCCGGCCTGTGGGAAAAACTGAATGCCGCGGGCGTGCGCCCGGCCGGCCTGGGCGCACGCGACACGCTGCGCCTGGAAGCCGGCATGAATTTGTACGGCCAGGACATGGACATCAAGGTCTCGCCGCTGGACGCGGGCCTGGCGTGGACCGTCGACCTGCAGAGCGAGCGCGACTTCACCGGCAAGGCGGCACTGACCGCGGCGGGTTCGCGCCAGCAGTTCCTCGGCCTGATCCTGCGGGACAAGGGCGGCGTGCTGCGCGCCCACCAGAAAGTCATCACCCCCGCCGGTGACGGTGAAATCACCAGCGGCACCTTCAGCCCTTCGCTGTCGCAATCGATCGCCTTCGCGCGACTGCCGCAGGGCGTGAACGTGGGCGACACCGTGCAGGTGGAGATCCGCGACCGCAAACTCAACGCGACTGTGGTTAAACTGCCGTTTGTGCGTCATGGCAAGGCACTCGTGAGCTAAGGGGACAGCCCCGCTCACCCAACGGTCGCCCTCGCCTGCCGGCAGCGTTGCCGGGCAGGCATCACCCAACAAGAAACAGATCTGAATCCGGAGAACCTTCATGAATTTCCCCGCTGACCTCAAGTACACCGAGTCGCATGAGTGGGTGCGCGTCGAAGCCGACGGCACGCTCACCATCGGCATTACCGACCACGCACAGGACGCGCTGGGCGACATCGTCTTCCTGGAGCTGCCCGAAGTGGGCAAGTCGGTCGGTGCCGGCGACGCGCTGGCCGTGGTCGAGTCGGTGAAGGCCGCTTCCGACATCTACGCGCCCGTGGCCGGCGAAGTGATCGCCGTCAACGAGGCCGCCACCGCGGCGCCGGAAAGCGTCAACGCCAACGCCTTCGACGCGTGGCTGTTCAAGCTCAAGCCGGCCAATGGCGACGACGTCAACGGCCTGATGTCGGCCGACGCCTACAAGGCCAGCGTCGGCGCCTGATCGCCCGCCGGTCCCCCTCCGGGACCGGCATACCGCATTCGCGGCGCCGCGGCACGGCTGACCACCTGCCGCCGCGCCCTCCACGAGGTTCTTGCCCATGAACGCCCCGCTGCCCATGAACGCCGCCCAAGCAAACCGGCCCACGCTGGCCGAACTGGAGGCGCGCGACGCCTTCGCCGCCCGCCATATCGGCCCCGATAGCCCCGAACAGCAGCACATGCTGAAGGTGCTCGGCTACGAGAGCCGCGCCGCGCTGATCGACGCCGTCATCCCCGCCGCCATCCGCCGACGCGACGGCATGCCGATGGGCGAGTTCACCGAGCCGCTGAGCGAAGAGGCCGCGCTGGCGAAGCTGCGCGCGCTGGCGGGCAAGAACAAGGTGCTGAAGAGCTTCATCGGCCAGGGCTACTTCAACACCATCACACCCGGCGTCATCCTGCGCAATATCTTCGAAAACCCCGCCTGGTACACCGCCTACACGCCCTACCAGCCGGAAATCTCGCAAGGCCGCCTGGAAGCGATGCTGAACTTCCAGCAGATGGTGACCGACCTGACCGGGCTGGACATCGCCAACGCGTCGATGCTGGACGAAGGCACCGCCGCCGCCGAAGCGATGACGCTGCTGCAGCGCGTGAACAAGCACGACTCCAATATCTTCTTCGTCGCCGACGACGTGCTGCCGCAGACGCTGGAAGTGGTACGCACGCGCGCGCTGCCGCTGGGCATCGAAGTCAAGGTCGGCCCCGCCGCCGACGCCGCTGCCGCGAGCGCGTTCGGCGTGCTGCTGCAGTACCCGGGCGTGAACGGCGACATCAATGACTATCGCGCCATCGCCGACGCGGTGCACGCCGCCGGCGGCCTGGTGGTGGCCGCCGCCGACCTGCTGGCGCTGACGCTGATTGCCGCGCCGGGCGAATGGGGTGCCGACGTGGCCGTGGGCAACTCGCAGCGCTTCGGCGTGCCGCTGGGCTTTGGCGGCCCGCACGCCGGCTACATGGCGGTGAAGGATGCGTTCAAGCGCTCGATGCCGGGCCGCCTGGTGGGCGTGACCGTCGACGCGCAGGGCAACAAGGCGTATCGCCTGGCGCTGCAGACGCGCGAGCAGCATATCCGCCGCGAGAAGGCCACCTCCAACATCTGTACCGCGCAGGTGCTGCTGGCGGTGATGGCATCGATGTACGCCGTGTATCACGGCCCGCAGGGCCTGAAGCGCATCGCGCAGCGCGTGCATCGCCTGGCCGCGACGCTTGCCGCCGGCCTGGAGCAGCTTGGCTTTGTCCGCACCAACGCGACCTTCTTCGACACGCTGACGCTGGAAACCGGCTTCAACACCGAAGCCATCCATGCCGCCGCCACCGCGCGCGGCATCAACCTGCGCCATGCCGGCGCCACGCGCGTCGGTATCTCGCTGGACGAGACCGCCACGCGCGACGACGTGGTGGCGCTGTGGGAAATCTTCACGCAGGGCAAGCCGCTGCCGGCGGGCCTCGATTTCGACAAGCTCGAAGCCGCCACCCATGACGCCTTCCCGGCCGAACTGGCGCGCGCCAGCGAGTACCTGACCCACCCGGTGTTCAACACGCACCACGCCGAGCACGAGATGCTGCGCTACCTGCGCATGCTGGCCGACAAGGACCTGGCGCTGGACCGCACCATGATCCCGCTGGGCTCGTGCACGATGAAGCTGAACGCCACCAGCGAGATGATCCCGGTGACCTGGCCCGAGTTCAGCCAGATCCACCCGTTCGCGCCGCTGGACCAGACCGTGGGCTACCGCGAGATGATCGACCAGCTCGAGGCCATGCTGTGCGCCGCCACCGGCTACGCCGCGGTCAGCCTGCAGCCCAACGCCGGCTCGCAGGGCGAGTACGCGGGCCTGCTGATCATCCATGCGTATCACGCCAGCCGCGGCGAAAGCCATCGCGACATCTGCCTGATCCCGTCGTCGGCGCACGGCACCAACCCGGCGTCGGCGCAGATGGCCGGGATGAAGGTGGTGGTGGTAGCCTGCGACGAGAACGGCAACGTCGACCTGGAAGACCTGGCGAAGAAGGCCGAGCAGCACAGCAAGAACCTGGCTGCGATCATGATCACCTACCCGTCCACGCACGGCGTGTTCGAGCAGGGCGTGCAGCAGATCTGCGAGATCGTGCACCAGCACGGCGGCCAGGTCTATGTCGACGGCGCCAACATGAACGCGATGGTCGGCACCGCCGCGCCGGGCCAGTTCGGCGGCGACGTGTCGCACCTGAACCTGCACAAAACTTTCTGCATCCCGCATGGCGGCGGTGGCCCGGGCGTTGGCCCGGTTGCGGTCGGCGCGCACCTGGCGGATTTCCTGCCCAACCAGGACAGCGTCGGCTACCGCCGCGACGACCGCGGCATCGGCGGCGTGTCGGCGGCACCGTTCGGCTCGGCCAGCATCCTGCCGATCTCGTGGATGTATATCGCGATGATGGGTTCGGCCGGCCTGACCGCCGCCACCGAGAACGCCATCCTGGCGGCCAACTACGTGGCCAAGCGCCTGGCACCCTACTACCCGGTGCTGTACACAGGCCAGCACGACCTGGTCGCGCACGAGTGCATCCTGGACGTGCGCCCGCTGCAGAAGGAAACCGGCATCAGCAACGAAGACGTGGCCAAGCGCCTGATGGACTACGGCTTCCACGCGCCGACCATGAGCTTCCCGGTGCCGGGCACGCTGATGATCGAGCCGACCGAATCCGAAGCGCTGCATGAGCTGGACCGCTTCATCGACGCGATGATCGCGATCCGCCAGGAAATCGGCCGCGTCGCCGACGGTACTTTCGACCGCGAGGACAACCCGCTCAAGCACGCGCCGCACACTGCCGCGGTGGTGACCGCCAACGAGTGGACCCACAAGTACACGCGCGAGGAAGCCGCCTATCCGGTGGCGTCGCTGCGCACGCAGAAGTACTGGCCGCCGGTCGGCCGTGCCGACAACGTGTATGGCGACCGCAACCTGTTCTGCAGCTGCGTGCCGGTCAGCGACTACGTGGTCGACTGACGCACCCCCGGGCCGTGCCATCGCCTCGGCGGTGGCACGGCCGTCGCACTATGCTCAAGATGAAGGGCCCGCCGGCGGCGGTGTCCGTTGCCGTACTTCGACCGCCTGAAAAAGAGCCTCTGCAAGACCATCCCGTTGCTGGAGACAATCCGTGGCAGTCAGCGTATTCGATCTGTTCAAGGTGGGCATCGGCCCGTCGAGCTCGCATACCGTGGGCCCGATGCGCGCGGCCCTGATGTTCGCGCAGGGGCTTGAGCGCGACGGCCTGCTGCCGCAGGTGGCCAGCGTGCGGGTCGAGCTGTACGGCTCGCTCGGCGCCACCGGCAAGGGGCACGGCACCGACAAGGGCGTGATCCTCGGCCTGATGGGCGAGTCGCCCGACACCATCGATCCCGATTCCATCGACACCCGACTCGCCGCGTTGCGCAAGTCGCGCGAGCTGTCGCTGCTGGGCCGCCATATCGTGCCCTTTGTCGAGAAGGAGCACATCGCGTTCTACCGCCGCGAGGCCCTGGCCGAGCATCCCAACGGCATGAAGTTCCATGCCTTCGACAGCGGCGGCGCGAGCCTGCGCGAAGCGCGCTACCTGTCGGTGGGCGGCGGCTTCGTGGTCACCGCGGGTGCGCCCAACACCCAGGTGCTCAACGCCGCGCAGCAGCTGCCGCACCCGTTCCGCAGCGGCAAGGACATGCTGCAGATGGCGCGGGACAGCGGCAAGAGCATTGCGCGGCTGATGCTGGAGAACGAACTGACTTGGCGCAGCGAGCAGGAAGTCGTCGACGGCCTGCTGCATATCTGGGACGTGATGCAGGCCTGCGTCGCGCGCGGCTGCCGCACCGATGGCGAACTGCCGGGGCCGTTCAAGGTCAAGCGGCGCGCGCCCGAGTTGTTCCGCAGCCTGACCGAGCGCGCCGAACGCACGCTGTCGGATCCGCTCTCGGTGATGGACTGGGTCAACCTGTACGCCATCGCGGTCAATGAAGAAAACGCGGCGGGCGGTCGCGTGGTGACCGCGCCGACCAACGGCGCGGCCGGCATCATTCCTGCCGTGCTGCACTACTACGACCGCTTCGTGCCGGGCGCGAACCAGCAGGGCGTGGTCGACTTCCTTCTGACTGCGGGCGCGATCGGTCTGCTGTACAAGCTCAACGCATCGATCTCCGGTGCCGAAGTCGGCTGCCAGGGCGAGGTCGGCGTGGCCTGCTCGATGGCGGCCGGCGCGCTTGCCGCGGTACTCGGCGGCAGCCCGGCGCAGGTGGAGAACGCGGCCGAGATCGGCATGGAGCACAACCTCGGCCTGACCTGCGACCCGGTCGGCGGGCTGGTGCAGATTCCGTGCATCGAGCGCAATGCGATGGCGTCGGTCAAGGCGGTCAACGCGGCGCGCATGGCGCTGCGCGGCGACGGCACGCACTATGTATCGCTCGATTCGGTGATCAAGACCATGCGCGAGACCGGCGCCGACATGAAGACGAAATACAAGGAGACGGCGCGCGGCGGGCTGGCGGTGAATATCGTGGAGTGCTAGCGCCGGTGCGGCGTATCATGGCGGCGTTCCCCGGCCAAACAACAAGAGGACGGCCATGCAGACCTTCCACCAGCTGTTCGACGAGACCTCGTCCACCTTCACCTACCTGCTGATCGACGCCGCTACCGGGGACGCGCTGCTGATCGATCCGGTCGACCACCAGTTCGAGCGCGACCTGAAGCTGCTGCAGGAAACCGGCGCGCGCCTGGCTTGGGTGATCGAGACCCACGCCCATGCCGACCACATCACCTCGGCCGGCCACCTGGCCCTGCAGACCGGCGCGCATACCGCGGCGCCGTCCGGCTGCGACATCAAGCCCGCGCACAAGCAGCTGATCGACGGCGACACCGTCGCCTTCGGCAAGCAGGTGCTGCGCGCCATCCATACGCCCGGGCACACCGCCGGCAGCATGAGCTACCTGTGGGAAGAGGCCGGCGCCGACGGCATCGTGCGCCGCATCTTCACCGGCGACGCGCTGCTGATCGACGGTTGCGGCCGCACCGATTTCCAGTCCGGCGACGCCGGCACGCTGTACGACAGCCTGACCCGCAAGCTGTTCGCGCTGCCCGACGACACGCTGGTCTATCCGGCCCACGACTACAAGGGCCGCACCGTGTCCACCATCGGCCATGAACGCGCGCACAACAGCCGCGTCGCCGGCCGCACGCGCGAGCAGTTCATCGAGATGATGCGCAACCTGAACCTGCCGCGCCCCAGGCTGATCGATGTCGCGGTGCCGGCCAACCAGCGCCTGGGCCTGCGCGACGGCGAAAGCGTGCCGCACGGCGCCTGAATTCCCTCCCCAACCTCAGGAGTCCCTGCATGTCCACCTATACCGCTGAAGTCCTGTGGCAACGCGACGGACAGGATTTCGCCGGCAACCGCTACAGCCGCCGGCACGTGCTGCGCTTCGACGGCGGCGCCGAAGTCCCGGGCTCGTCGTCGCCGCATGTGGTGCCGCTGCCGATGTCCGACGCCAGCGCGGTCGACCCGGAAGAGATGTTCATCGCCTCGCTGTCGAGCTGCCACATGCTGTGGTTCCTGTCGCTCGCAGCCAGGCAGCGCTTGGTGGTCGACCGCTACCTGGACGCGGCCACCGGTGTGATGGAAAAGAACGCCGACGGGCGCATGGCGATGACCGTGGTGACGCTGCGCCCGCAAGTCACGTTTGGCGGCGAGGCCGAGCCCACGCGCGACCAGCTCGACGCCCTGCACCACGCCGCGCACGAGGCCTGCTTTATCGCCAACTCGGTCAGGACCGAGGTGCGCTGCGAGCCGGTGTACGCCGGCGCCTGACCGCCCCAGGCACACGGCCATGCCTGCCAGCGTGCTGCCCGGCGCGCCCGCACCGTCGGCGCTGCCACGGACGGCGAGGGCGCGCCTGTGGCGCTGGCTGGCCGCGGCGCTGGCGGGGCTAGCCGCGATCGCCATGCTGCAGGATCACTTCCTTTATTTCCCCGAACGCGCTTCGGTCGACGACATGGTTTCGCCCGGGCTGCGCGCGTGGCCGGGTCCGGACGACTTCCGCGGACTGGTGGCCGAGCCGCGCGGGCCGGTGCGCGCCACCGCGATGGTGTTCCACGGCAACGCCGGACATGCCGGGCATCGCGACTACTACGCCAGCGCGCTGGCGCCGCTGGGCGTGCGCGTGATCCTGGCCGAGTACCCGGGATACGGGCCGCGCCCGGGCACCCTGGGCGAACGCAGCTTCGTCGCCGACGCGGAACAGTCGATTGCGCTGGCGCGGCGCCAGTTCGACGGCCCTCTGCTGCTGATCGGCGAATCGCTGGGAGCTGGCGTAGCGGCGGCGGCGGCCGCGCGCCAGCGCGACAGCGTTGCCGGCGTGCTGCTGATCACGCCGTGGGACAAGCTGGCGCACCTGGCCTCGCATCACTATCCCTGGCTGCCGGCCGGCTGGGTGCTGCGCGACCGCTACGACAGCGTCGCCAGCCTGGCCGGCTTTGGCCGCCCGGTGATGGTGGCGGTGGCGCAACGCGACACCATCGTGCCGGCGCGCTTCGGCGAGGCGCTCTATGCGTCGCTGGGCGAACCCCGGCGGCTGGCGGTGATCGACGGCGCCGGCCACAACGACTGGACCGGGCATGTCGACCTGGCCTGGTGGCAGCAGGCCACCGCGTTCCTGCTGGCGCCGCCACCCACCACAAACAAATAACATCGCGCCGCCAAAACACTGATTTGACTTAGCCCTGCGGGCCGCAAATACTGGCCTTCAGAGAACACGGAACGGCTTGCCGCGCGCGCACCGGGCGGCGCGTCCAGCATTGCGTGGCCGACAACTGCGGGGGAACACGATCATGAAGCAACGCCAGCATCGCAAGCCGTATCTCGCCCTCGGCGCGCTGGCCGCGGCCCTCGCGCTGGCGCCGTTCCAGGCCACGGCGCAGAGCAAGCCCGTCGCCTATCCGGCCAAGGGCCAGAGCCAGCAGCAGCAGGCCAGCGACGACGGCGCGTGCTACAGCTGGGCCAAGCAGCAGACCGGCGTTGATCCTGCCCAGGCCGCCAACGCGCCGCCGCCGGCCCAGGCGCAAAGCGGCCAGCGCGTGCGGGGTGCGGCAGGCGGCGCTGCTGCCGGGGCCGTGGCGGGCGCGATTGCGGGCGACGCCGGCAAGGGTGCGGCAATCGGCGCTGCAACGGGTACGGTCGCCGGCGGCATGGCGCACCGCCAGTCACGCCGCCAGGCGAATGCCGCCAACCAGCAGGCGGCGGCCAATACCAGCCAGGCGATGGGCTCGTACTACCAGGCCTGGGGCGCCTGCATGCAGGGACGAGGCTACAGCGTCCAGTAAGGCAGCGGCGCGTTCAACGGGCGCGCCCACTCAGGCAGCCCACTGGTCACACGCCTTGCGCACCGTCTCGCGCTGGCTGCGCGCCTCCGCGTCGACCTGGCGCAGCCACTCGGCATCACCGTCGCGGCGCGCGGCCAGGGCGCGGATATTGGCCAGCGCCTCGAGCGAGCCGAGCGCCTCGGCATGCGGCACCAGCGCGTCGCAGATCGACAGGATATGGTCCGCGATCGGCATGCGGGTCAGTTCGTTGGGGTGCACGTATTCGCCTTCCAGCCCGAAGCGGCAGGCCTGGAAGCGGTTGAAGGTGTACACCAGGTAGTCGTCTTCCTGCGGCATGAACGGGCGCGACAGCAACAGGTAGCGCGCCAGCATCTGGATATAGGCGGCGATATCGCAGGCGCGCTGCACCGTCAGCGGCGTGTCCATCACGCGGACCTCGATGGTGCCGAATTCCGGCTTGGGCCGGATATCCCAGTAGAAGTCCTTCATGCTCTCGATCACGCCGGTATTGCGCATCTTCTCGAAGTACGCGGTGAAGGCATCCCACGTCAGCAGGAACGGCGCGCGCCCGCTCATCGGAAAGGCCGCGACCGAATTCAGCCGTGCCGAGGCAAAGCCGGTATCGACACCCTGCACATACGGCGACGACGCCGCCAGCGCGACGAAGTGCGGCACATAGCGGCCGATGGCGTGCAGCAGGAACAGCGATTCGTCGGCGCTGGGGCAGCCGATATGCACGTGCTGGCCGAACACGGTGAACTGCTTGGCGAGGTAGCCGTAGAGCTCGGAGATGTACTGGTAGCGCGGCGAATCGGAGATGGTGCGGTCGGACCATTGCTGGAACGGATGCGTGCCGCCGCCGGCAATGCCCAGGTTCAGCGAGTGCGACGCCGCCACCATCAGGTCGCGCATCACGGTCAGTTCTTCCAGCGCCTGCTGGTAGCTGTGGCAGATGCCCGTGCTGATCTCGATCATCGACGGGCTGATCTCGGGCTTGATGTCGCCGGCATGCTGGGCGCCCTTGAGCGCGCGCAGCAGGTCGGGCGCGAACGGCGCCAGGTCATAGTCGTGCCGGTTGACCAGCTGCAGCTCCAGCTCGACGCCGAACGTCAGCGCCTCGGATTGCTTGAACGGCTCGAGCGACATCAGCGCCCTCCTCCATTGGCCCGGATATCGACGCGGACTTCGCCTGCGTAGCGCAGCGCCCACGCCGCGATCACCGGGCCGAAAAGTTGTTCGATGGCCAGCGCGCACAGGATGATCGCCGCCAGCGGCTGCCCGGTGCCCGGGTAGAGGCGCGCGACGTCATGCATCAGCAGGTAGGCCAGGCCCGACATCGGCGCCAGCGCCATTCCCAGCGCCATGCACTGGCGCAGGCTCAGTCCCGAGAACGACCCCAGCGACACCACGCCGGCGAGCTTGGCGACGTGGCGCAGCACCACCAGCGCGATGGCGTAGACGCCGCCCACGGCCCAGTCCTGCGCCGTCAGCGGCAGGCCCAGCGACACCACCATGACGATGATCAGCAGGCTGCCGGCGCTGCCGAAATGCGGCGGCCACACGTGCGGCTGGTTGTCCTGGTGCTTGAATACCACGCCGGCCAGCATCAGCGTCAGCGGCATCGACAATTTTAGTACCCGGGTCAGCGCCAGCGTGAACAGCACCAGGCCCACCAGCACCAGGAAGCTGTAGTGATCGTCGGCCGACATGCGGTCGTAGATGGCATGGCCGAGCTTTCCCACCACCCAGGCCAGCAGGCACGAACCCACCAGCAGGTACAGCGGATGCAGCAGCGCCGCGCCCAGGTTGCCGTATTCCGAATGCAGCCAGCCGGTGGCGACCTGCACGATGGCGGCGGCATAGATGCTGTTGAGCGCGGCCATGGCCAGCAGACGCTCGGTGACCTGCCCGTCGGCGCGCAGCTCGTTCTTGAGCTGCAGCACGATGGTGGGCGAGGTGCTGACCGCGATGCCCCCGGCAAGTATGGCCACGCCGGGCGAGGCGCCGATCCACTGCAGCACTGCCGCCACCAGGCCCCAGGTCAGCAGGCTTTCAAAGGCACTGGTCAGCAGCAGCCAGCGGTTGGCGCGCAGCCAGGTCAGCGAAAGCCGGTGGCCGAGTTCGAACAAGGCCAGTGCCAGCGCCATATCGATCAGGATACGGGTCTGGTTGATCATGTTCTCGTCGACGATGCTGCGGCCCAGCATGCCTGCGCACAACCCCGCCGCGGCATAGCCGACGATGCGCGGGCAGCGCAGCCAGCGCCGGCTCAGCTCGCCCGCCAGGCCAGCGCCGACCAGGGCCAGTCCGACCCAGAAGAGGCCGCCGGGCGCGAGCGGGAGGCTAGGAAAAAGTTGGCTCAGTCCATTCATGGCGACATGGTAATGTAAGCACTTCACAATCCATGTCAGTGATTGTCCGACACCGCACCAAACGCGCGTCTTATTTCGGTCATCTTCACGTAAAAAACGCCATCTACGGATGGCGTTTTTTACATACCTTACATCTTCAGCCGATTCGCGGGCCGCCAGAGACGTTTCAGACGCCCCACATCTTCCACACCGGGCGGGTGGCCTTCAACGCCGCCTCGACCTGGCCGTGCAGCGTGCGCGTTGTGCCCTGCGCCGCACCCCGGGCACGCGCCTGGTCGAAGTAGCCCAGCGCGGCTTCACGCTGGCCCTGTCCGAGTGCGGACTGCACCGCGCGCAGGTACACCTCGGCATCCCAGTCGTCACGCGCGGCGAAGGCCGCGACGAAGTCCGCCAGCGCGGCGTCGTGGCGGCCCGCGGCGTTGTGCACCAGGCCGCGCTGCACGCGCGGGCCGGCCTGGTCCTGCGGATCGCCCTCGGTCAGCGCCACCGCCTGCTCGAACAGCGGCAGCGCGCGCTCGGGCTCGCCCAGGTCGCGCCAGACCTGGCCGAAACGGTTGTACAGCCAGGCGTCTTCCACCAGCAGCGCGCGGCGCTGCTGCACCTCGATCTCGGCCAGCGCATTGGTGCGGTCGTGCTCGTCCATGCCGGCCATGCGGGCCTGCAGCAGCGCGGCATAGTAGGCACGCGCATGCGCCATCGGATGCGCGGCCTCGCTGCGGGCTTCAACCGGCAGCGCGTCCAGGCGCGCATCCATGTGCGCCATCGCGGCGCGCGCGGCCTCGGTCGGCTCGGCGCCGCCGAGCGCCTTCCAGGCGGCGATCATGCGGCTGAAGGCCCAGGTCACGTCGGCCGGGTTGCGCTCGAGCGGATAGCGGTTGAGCACCTCGCCCGCCAGTTCCGCCACCTTCTGGTGCTGGCCCGCGTCGGCGTGGCAATCGAGCAGGTCGATCCAGTGCTCGATGAACTCGCTCGCGGCCATGCCCTGGCGGTGCAGCGCGATGCGCTCGTCGGCATGCGCGGCGTCGGCCGGCAGGCTGCGCGCCAGCAGCCGGCACAGCAGCGAATAGAGATGGGGGTCGGCATTGCCGCCATGGCCGGCGGCGTCGCCCTGGCCCGTGGCAAAGTACTGGTCGAAGCGCGCCACGCCCGCGCGCCCGGCCTGCACCAGCAGCGGTCGCAGCGCGGCCTCGGCGGCGGGCACGTCGTCGATGAATTCGCCCAGCGCCATCGCGGCGCGGTAGTAGCCGGCGCCGTCGTCGGACTGGTCGGTCAGCGTGAAGCGCAGCCACGGCTCGGGTTCGGCGGAGGCGGAGGGAGTGCCGTCGCCGCGCTGCGCCAGCTGGTGGCGCCAGGCCAGCTCGCGTACCTGGCTCTGCGGGTCGGGCACCTGGCGCAGGTAGACGCCGAGGTCTTCGAGCGCGCCTTGCAGGTCACCGACGCCATGGCGCAGCGGCGCGCGCAGCCGGCGCGCCTCGGGGTGGTCGGGGTGCTCGGCCAGCACGCGCGCGGCCTGGTCGGCGGCGACGGCATCGCCGGCCGCGGCATCGAGCTCCAGCAGATGCGGGTTGTCCAGCGCGATCCGGCCCAGGCAGACGCGCATCAACGGCTCCGCCGGCACGCCGGCAGCCTCGGTGCGGGCGATGTAGTCCGTTACCAGCGGCGCGATATCGTCGGCACCCAGGTCGGGGTTGCGCACCATCAGGTCGTACCAGTAGCGCGCGGCGCCGGCCATGTCGCCCAGCCGCAGCGCCGCCAGGCCGGCGTGAAAATGCGCGGCCCATTCGCCGGTCAGCAGGCCGCTGCGCTGCGCGGCCTCGTGCAGCCAGGGGCGGGCCTCGGCATCGCGGCCCAGGCTCATCATCATGGCGCCGTAGCGGTGCGCGATCACCCCGCGCGAGACCCAGCGGTGCGGAGGCTGCAGCGGCAGCGTCTCGAGCCGCGCCAGCGCCTCGTCCAGCACCGCCAGCGCGGCGCCGGCATCGCCGTTGTCAAAGTGCAGCCGCGCCCGCAGCGTGACGAAATCCACCACCTCGGGGCGCGCCAGCGACAGCTGGTCGGCAATCTGCAGCGCTTCGGCGAAGCGCCCCTGGTTGGCTAGCCCGATGGCGTGGTCGTAGCTGGCTTCCTGCTCGGACACGTACTGCTCCTATGGATGAAAAAAGTGCGAGTGCGGGATTATGCGCCAATGGCGGGATAGGGACCTTGTCTCGCCCGTCGCCGGCACCCGGGAAAGAAAAACGCCGCCCGCAGGCAGCGTTCTTCCCATGCGCCAGATGTGGCGGCAGCTTACTTGCCGCCAACCGTCTCCAGCACCGTCCACTTGCCGCCCACCACCTTGTAGACCGTGATACCGCCGTCCTTCAGGTCGCCGCGCGCGTCATACGCCAGCGTCTTGGTGGTCACGCCCTGCATATTGGTTGCAGCCAGCACCGGCAGATAGCGCGCAGGGTCGGTCGAGCCTGCCTTGACCATGGCCGTCATCATCGCGGTGGCGCCGTCGTAGGCGTACGGCGAATAGGTCTGGACCTTGGAACCGAAGCGCTTCTCGTACTTCTTCTCGTACGCGCCGCCGCCGGGCATCTGGTCCAGCGGCAGGCCGGCCAGCGACACCACGGTGCCTTCGGCAGCGGGGCCGGCCAGCTTCAGGAAGTTGTCGGTCTTGGACATTTCGCCCGACACCAGCGGGGCCTTCATGCCCAGTTCCTTGACCTGCTTGGCCATCGGCGCGGACTGCGTCTCGGCGCCGCCGTAGAAGATGATGTCCGGGTTGCTGCGCTTGATGTTGGTCAGCACGGCCTTGAAGTCCACCGCCTTGTCGTTGGTAAACTCGCGGCGCACGATCTTGCCGCCGGCGGCCTTGGCGGCCTTCTCGAACTCGTCGGCCAGGCCCTGGCCGTAGGCGGTGCGGTCATCGACGATGGCGATGTTCTTCGCGCCCAGCTTCTTCACCACGAACGCGCCGATCACCGAACCCTGCTGGGTGTCGGAGGTCATCATGCGGAAGGTGGTCTTGAAGCCCTGCTTGGTGTATTCCGGCGCGGTCGCCATGGCGATCTGCGGAATGCCGGCGCGGTTGTAGACCATCGACGCCGGGATCGTGGTGCCGGAGTTGAAGTGGCCCAGCATGCCCTGGATGCCGTTATCCACCAGCTTCTGCGCGACCACCGAGCCGGTCTTGGGATCGGCCTGGTCGTCTTCGGAAACCAGCACGAACTTGACTTCCTTGCCGCCGATCTTGGGCTTGGTGGCGTTCATGTCCTCGATCGCGAGGACGATGCCGTTCTGCATGTCCTTGCCGTACTGAGCCTGGCCGCCGGTCATCGGGCCGGCGTAGCCCAGCTTGATTTCCTGCGCCTGCGCGAACGCGGCGGAGGCGGCGGTCAGGCCAGCCAGGGTCAGGGCAACGGTCATTGCCGTCTTGTGGAAAGTCGAGCTCATCAGATCTCCTTGGGTCCCAAATGGTGCCGATGTGGTGCCGATGTGGTGTCGTTACCGGCAGTTGTATTGCGGCGCGGCCTGGCAGTGCCGCGCCGTGCTTTCTCTGCGCGGCGGGGCGGGATCGCCGCCATCGCCGCGCGCTTCGACATGACGCCGTCCGAGGGTTGCCTCAGCCGATCGTCATCAAACTGGCATTGCCGCCCGCGGCCGCGGTGTTGACCGAGAGCGAGCGCTCGATCAGCAGGCGGTCGAGCGCAATGTTCCGTTCACCCTGCGCCAGGCCCTGCACGCCGATGATCGGACCAGGACGCGCCGCGACCTGCTCGCACACCGTGCGCAGCTGGTCCGAATCGCCATGGTGCAGCACCGCATCGATTGCCGTGTCCGCCGCGGTCCAGTCGGCCACCATGCGGACGCGCGATTGTACGCCCTTAGGTAGGCGCGCAAACAGCCCCCGGGCGACAGGGTTTTCCGGCCATACCGCCTCGGCGCCCACCGTCAGCACGGCGCCCAGCTGCAGGGCCAGGTCGGCCTCTTGCGCGGCCAGGCAGAGCACCCGCTCGCGCGCCAGCAGCGTGTAGGTGTTGCGCTCGCCAGTGGGCCCGGCCAGCGTCACCGCGAGGCCCGAGGCCGAGGCCTCGGCGAAGCGCTCGCACGCGGCCGCCACCTCGGGCTGCTCGCGGCGCGCCCACTCGCGGAAGGCCTCGGTGGCGCGCACGGCTTCGTCGTCCGGCCCCACGGTCTGGGCGCCGCCGGCGCCGGCATTGACGTCGGCCGCGCGCACGCTGCGCGCCACCGCGTCCTGCGGACAGACCGACAGCAGCCGGTGCAGGTAGAGCGGGCCGCCGGCCTTGGGACCGGTGCCCGACAGCGCCTCGCCGCCGAACGGCTGCACCCCCACCACCGCGCCGACGATATTGCGGTTCACATACAGGTTGCCCACCTGCGCCCGGCTGACGATGAACGAGATGGTCTCGTCGATGCGGGTATGGATGCCCAGCGTCAGGCCATAGCCGGTGCCGTTGATCTGGCTGACCATGGTATCCAGCGCCGCGCGCGGGAAGCGCACCACGTGCAGCACCGGGCCGAAGACCTCGCGCTTGAGTTCCTCGATGCTGTCCAGCTCGATCAGCGTCGGCGGCACGAAGGTGCCATGGCGGCAGCTGGCGCCCTGCGCCGCGTTGGGATCGGCCTGGTGGACGCGGCGGCCCTTGGCGCGCATCGCATCGATATGGCGCACGATGCCGGCGCGCGCCTCTTCGTCAATCACCGGGCCGACGTCGGTCGACAGGCGGTCCGGGTTGGCCATGGTCAGTTCCTGCATCGCGCCCTTGAGCATTTCCAGCACGCGCTCGGCCACGTCCTCCTGCAGGCACAGCACGCGCAGCGCCGAACAGCGCTGGCCGGCCGAGTCGAAGGCGGAGTTGACCACGTCGCCGACCACCTGCTCGGCCAGCGCCGAGGAGTCGACGATCATCGCGTTCTGGCCGCCGGTTTCGGCGATCAGCGGAATCGGGCGGCCGGCGGCGTCCAGGCGCCCGGCGACATTGCGCTGCAGGATGCGCGCGACCTCGGTCGAGCCGGTGAACATCACGCCCTTGACGCGGGCATCGCCCACCAGCGCGGCGCCGACGGTCTCGCCGCGGCCCGGCAGCAGCTGCACCGCGCCGGCCGGCACGCCGGCCTCGCGCAGCAGCCTCACCGCGGCGGCGGCGATCAGCGGGGTCTGCTCGGCCGGTTTGGCCAGCACCGGGTTGCCCGCCGCCAGCGCGGCGGCCACCTGGCCGGTGAAGATCGCCAGCGGGAAGTTCCACGGGCTGATGCAGACCACCGGGCCCAGCGGGCGATGGGTCTCGTTGTCGAAGCCGCGGCGCACCTCGGCGGCGTAGTAGCGCAGGAAGTCCACCGCCTCGCGCACTTCGGCGATGGCATTGGAGAAGGTCTTGCCGGCCTCGCGCATGATGATGCCCATCAATGACTGCATCTGGGCTTCCATCAGGTCGGCGGCGCGCTCCAGCGCGGCGGCGCGCACGTCCGGCGGCGTCGCCTGCCAGATCGGCGCGGCATTGACCGCGGCCTGCAGCGCGGCGTCGACCTCGGCCTTGCCGGCTTCGGTCACATGGCCGACCACGTCGCGGTGATCGGCCGGATTCAGTACCGGCGTGGTGATGGCATCGGCGGCGCGCGCCACTTCGGCGCCCAGCATCGGCTCGGCCACCAGACGCTCGCCGGTGCCGGCCAGCAGCGCCGACGACAGCGACGCCAGCCGATGCTCGTTGGCCAGGTCGATGCCGGCCGAGTTGGGCCGGCTCTTGCCATACAGCGTGCGCGGCGACGGAATGCGCGGGTGCGGCAGGCCGAGCACGCCTTCGTCGCGATGCATGGCCTCGACCACGGCCACCGGATCGGCAACCAGCTCATCCAGCGAGATGGTGTCGTCGGCAATGCGGTTGACGAACGAGGTGTTGGCGCCGTTCTCCAGCAGCCGGCGCACCAGGTAGGCCAGCAGCGTTTCATGCGTGCCGACCGGCGCGTAGATGCGGCAGGGCCGGTTGTACTTGCCGTCGGCGGTGGGGCCCACCACCTGGTCATAGAGCGGCTCGCCCATGCCGTGCAGGCACTGGAACTCATACTGGCCGGGGTAGTAGCTGTGCCCGGCGATCTGGTAGATGGCCGACAGCGTGTGCGCGTTGTGGGTGGCGAACTGCGGGTAGATCGCGTCCGGCACCGACAGCAGCTTGCGCGCGCAGGCGATGTACGACACATCGGTGTAGACCTTGCGCGTATAGACCGGATAGCCTTCCAGCCCTTCCACCTGGGCACGCTTGATCTCGCTGTCCCAATAGGCGCCCTTGACCAGGCGGATCATCAGGCGGTGGCGGCTGCGGCGGGCCAGGTCGATCAGGTAGTCGATCACGAACGGGCAGCGCTTCTGGTAGCCCTGCACCACGAAGCCGATGCCGTTCCAGCCGGCCAGCTCGGGCTCGAAGCACAGGCGCTCGAGCAGGTCCAGCGAGATCTCGAGGCGGTCGGCCTCCTCGGCGTCGATATTGATGCCGATGTCGTACTGGCGCGCCAGCAGCGTCAGCGACTTCAGGCGCTCGTACAGTTCGCCCACCACGCGCTCGTGCTGCGCGCGGCTGTAGCGGGGGTGCAGCGCCGACAGCTTGATCGAGATGCCCGGGCCTTCATAAATGCCGCGGCCGCGCGAGGCCTGGCCGATGGCGTGGATGGCCTGCTCGTACGACGCCAGGTAGCGCGCGGCATCGGCCTCGGTCATGGCCGCTTCGCCCAGCATGTCGTAGGAATAGCGGAAGCCCTCGGCCTCGTAGCGGCGCGCATTGGCGAGCGCCTCGGAAATGGTCTCGCCGGTGACGAACTGCTCGCCCATCAGGCGCATCGCCATGTCCACGCCCTTGCGGATCAGCGGCTCGCCGCCCTTGCCGATGATGCGCGTCAGCGCCTTGGTCAGCCCCGATTCGGTATGGGTGGCGACCAGCTTGCCGGTCAGCAGCAGGCCCCAGGTGGCGGCGTTGACGAACAGCGACGGGCTCTGGCCCAGGTGCGACTGCCAGTTGGCGCCGCTGATCTTGTCGCGGATCAGCGCATCGCGCGTGGCCTTGTCGGGAATGCGCAGCAGTGCCTCGGCCAGGCACATCAGCGCCACGCCTTCCTGCGACGACAGCGAGAATTCCTGGATCAGCCCCTGCACCAGGCCCTCGCGCCCGGTCCCGACCTTCTGCTCGCGCAAGCGCGTCGCCAGTGCCTTGGCCATCTTGATGGCGGCCTCGGCCTGCTGCTGCGGCAGGCGCGCCTGCTCCAGCAGCACCGGCACGCAATCGGTTTCCGGGCGGCGATAGGCGGAGGTGATGGCGGCGCGCAGCACCGACTGCGGCTGGATGCTCTGCGCAAATTCCAGGAACGGCTGCGGTGCGCCGTCGCCATGGAGCGCATCCGCGCCGTCGCTGCCCTCGCCCTCGGCCCCGGCCGCGCCGGCTTCGTACGGCAGGTGGCCGCGCTCGATCTGCTCGAGGTAGCAGAAGATGGCCTGCTTGATCAGCCAGTGCGGGGTGCGGTCGATGGATTGGGCAACGCGCTTGAGGCGGTCGCGCGAGGCGTCATCGAGCTTGACGCCAAGGGTGGTGGTGGCCATTGCGGGCAATTCTCCGAAAGACTGGAGCCGCCGCCGGTGCTACCTCGTCCGAGCCGACAGGCAAGGGCGCGCGACCGGCCGCAGCCTGTGAGCTGGCGCGATCTTACTCCCGAAAATCACCAAGGTGCAACCTAGTGCAACCCTATCGAAAACCCTAACGCAGAGGTTGCACTTCTGCTCCACATGCCGGCGCGACTAGATCCGCAACGGGTCGATTTCCAACTGCCAGCGCACCCCCTTCACCTCCGTGCCAACCTCTGCGAAAGTCTGTACCCACTCGGCCACAAACCGTTGCAGTACAGGGCGCACGCTGGCTTCGACCAGCATCTGGGCACGCTCGCGGTTGAACACCCGCACCATCGACATCGGCACCGGATCATGCAGTTGCACCTCCGGCGCCAGGGTGCAGCGTTCGGCATGCCGGCGCGCGGCTTCCAGGAACTGCAGCGCCCGCTCCAGCTGCCCGTGTTCCGCGGTGACCAGCACCTGGAAGCAAAACGGGGGCAACCCGGCCTGGCGCCGCTCGCGCAACTGGCTGGCCGCGAATCCATCATAGTCATGGCGCGTCAGGGCCTGCAATGCCGGGGTATCGGGATAGCGGGTCTGGATCAGCACCTCGCCCGGCAGGCCGGCGCGCCCTGCCCGCCCGGCCACCTGCATCAGCGACGCAAACAGGTGCTCGGCGGCACGGAAGTCGTGGCTGAACATGGCCGCGTCGGGATGGACGATACCGACCAGGGTCACGCGCTGGAAGTCGTGCCCCTTGGCCACCATCTGGGTGCCGACCAGGATGTCGACTTCACCGGCATGGACCTCGTCGAACATGGCCTGTGCGCTGCCCTTGCGGCGCGTGGAATCGGCATCGATGCGGGCGATGCGGGCCTGCGGGAAGCGCGCCGCCAAGGCCTCTTCGATGCGCTGCGTGCCACGCCCCAGCGGCGCGATATCGACATTGCCGCAATCCGGGCAGTGGTGCGGCACGGGCGCCTCGAGGCCGCAGTGGTGGCAGCGCAGGCGCCGTTCGGGCCGGTGCAGCACCAGGTACGCCGAGCAGCGCGGGCAACCCGACAGCCAGCCGCAGCTGTCGCAGGCGATCACCGGCGCATAGCCGCGGCGGTTCAGGAACAGCAGGCTCTGCTCGCCGCGCGCCAGGCGTGCGTCGATGGCCTCCAGCAACGGCACCGACAGGCCCTCGAACAGGGCGCGCTGGCGCTGGCGCTCATGGTTCAGGTCGACCAGCCGCACCGCCGGCAGCGCCGCATCGGTCTGGGCGCGCTCGCGCAGCACCAGCTTGCGGTAGGTGCCCTGCCCGGCCCGCCACCAGGTTTCCATGGACGGCGTGGCCGAACCCAGCACCACCGCGATGCCGCGCTGCTTGGCGCGCCACACTGCCAGGTCGCGCGCGGAGTAGCGCAGCCCTTCCTGCTGCTTGTAGGAGGTGTCGTGCTCCTCGTCGACCACGATCAGCGCCAGCGCCGGCAGCGAGGCCATCACCGCCATGCGCGTGCCCAGCACGATGCGGGCCTCGCCGCGGTGCGCCGCCAGCCACTGCAGGCTGCGCTCCTGGTCGGCCAGGCCGCTGTGCAGCACCGCCAGCGGCAACTGCGGGAAGCGCGCGGCAATGCGGCTTTGCAGCTGCGGGGTCAGGTTGATTTCCGGCACCAGCATCAGCACCTGGGCCCGCGGGTCGCGCCCCAGCACCGACTGCATCGCATGCAGGTAGACCTCGGTCTTGCCGCTGCCAGTCACGCCGTGCAGCAGGAACGGGGCAAAGCCTTCGGCGTCGGCGATCGCCTGCACCGCGGCGCGCTGCTCGTCATGCAGCGGCGGCGCGGCCGACGGCGGCTGGGTGGGGTCGGTCGTCAACAAGGTGCGCGCGGTGCGGCTGGCCTCGACCAAGCCTGCGGCCTGCCATTCGGCCAGCCGCGACGGTGCCGCGGCACAAAGGGCACGCGCTTCCGCCAGGGGCAGCGGCTCGCCCGTGGCGGCGCGGTCGGACAGCGCCTGGGCCAGGGCCCGCACGCTGCGGGCGCGGGGCGGCACGGCCGCCAGCAAGGCCTCGGCCTGGTCCGGCAGCACGCGGTATTCATCGGTGCGGGCGCGCTGCGCCAGGCTGGGCCAGCTTTCAACCTCGCGCAGGGCGGGCGGCAAGGCCGGCAGCATCACTTCGCCTAGCCGGCGCTGATAGTAGCGCGCGGCAAAGGCTGCCAGCCCGATCCAGTCCGGCTGCAGCGGCGGCAGCCAGTCCAGCCGTTGCGCCACGGGGCGCAACTTGTCCACAGGCACTTCCGAGTCTTGCGCAAATTCGAGCGCGACGCCGACCATGCTGCGGCGGCCGAACGGCACCACCACCAGGTCCCCGGGCGCGATGTCGGCGATGGCGAGGTAGTCGAAGCAGTCGTCCGCGGGCGTGTCGAGCGCAACCCGTATCACCGGCGGCGACGACAACGCCACCCGTGCGGCGGCTGGCGCCGTGGACTCGGGAAGGAGGGTGCCGCTATCGGGCAGCATGCACGGCTTGAAGGTGCATCGCCGGGGGGCAAGGCTGGGTCCACTGACAGCCTGCCCGGCCATGGCGGAGGGTTGGTGTGCGGCGCAGCATCAACTTAAAGTAAAACTTCAAATGTGGCCCTAAGTCGATGATAGATGACTGGTTTTCCACTAATTCCACGGCCCCTGTGGATAACTTTGTTGAAAAGTCGCTTTGCCTGGCCCGGAAGCCCCGAGAAACAAGGGATCCACTGGCATCGACCCCTACTTTGCAAATCTTCCAAAGCCTTAAAAATCAAGGGCTTGCAAACATCCCCCAGATAGGTTAGGGAATAACCCTGTCCTGCACTGCGGCAAACCTATCGGTGTGCATAAGTCAAGTGCCGCCAATCAACCCAGCACACCTTTTTGGTGACTCTTGGCGAAAAAGTTAACTTGACACGGTACGCCCGCGCGGCTCGCGCAGCACTGGGTACGGGCCCGGCCGGGACGTTGCAGCGCGGGGCGGCGCCGCATCGCCCTGCCGGGCTGCATACCGCGACCGTCACTTTACTGCTGTGCGCAGCTGGCGGCTGTGCCGGTGCACCTCGTCGACCAGCACGGAAACACTCTCCGGGGGCGTGAACTGCGAAATCCCGTGGCCGAGGTTGAAGACATGGCCGTCGCTGCCGCCGCCGGCGGCATAGCTGTCCAGCACGCCACGCACCTGCTCGCGGATCGCGGCCTCGGGCGCAAACAGGACGGTCGGGTCGATATTGCCCTGTAGTGCCACGCGGCCGCCGGTGCGCCGGCGCGCTTCGGCCAGGTTGACGGTCCAGTCCAGCCCGATGGCATCGGCGCCGGTGTCGGCCAGCGCTTCCAGCCACAGGCCGCCGCCCTTGGTAAAGACGATCGCCGGCACTTGCTGTCCGGCGTGCTCGCGCTTCAGGCCGGCCAGCACGCGGCGCATGTACGCCAGCGAGAACGCCTGGTACATGCCGTCGGCGAGCGCCCCGCCCCAGGTGTCGAAAATCATCACCGCCTGCGCGCCCGCCTCGATCTGCGCGTTCAGGTACGCCGTGACCGCCTGCGCATTGATGTCGAGGATGCGGTGCATCAGGTCGGGACGGCCGTACATCATCGCCTTGACCGTGCGGAAGTCGTCCGAGCCGCCGCCTTCGACCATGTAGCAGGCCAGCGTCCAGGGGCTGCCCGAGAAGCCGATCAACGGCACGCGCTGACGGCCGTCCTGCACCAGCGCGCGGCGGATCTCGCCCACGGCGTCGAACACGTATTGCAGCGATGCCATGTCGGGCACGGCCAGCTTCTGCACGTCGGCTTCGGTGCGCAGCGGATGCGCGAAGCGCGGGCCCTCGCCCTGGGCGAACGACAGGCCCAGGCCCATTGCATCCGGCACCGTCAGGATGTCAGAGAACAGGATGGCCGCGTCGAGCGGATAGCGGTCCAGCGGCTGCAGTGTCACTTCGGTGGCATAGGCCGGGTTCTTGGCCAGCCCGAGGAAGCTGCCGGCGCGCGCGCGCGTGGCGTTGTACTCGGGCAGGTAGCGGCCTGCCTGGCGCATCAGCCACAGAGGCGTGTATTCGGTCGGCTGGCGGCGCAGCGCGCGCAGGAAGGTATCGTTCTGCAGTGCGGTCATGGTCATCCTCGTAAGACCGCCATTCTAAGGGATGGCCGCACGCGGATGCCGCTCAGACGTCGTCGATCATCCCCGCGAACGCCGACGCGGCGCGACGCATCCATTCCCGCGCGCGCTCGGCCTCCGGCTGCAGCCGGGCGAAGCCGTGGGTCATGCCGCTGGCCTCGATGGTGATGACCGGGGCGTCGTGGCGCACCAGGAAGTCGGCATAGGCCAGGCCGTCGTCGCGCAGCACATCGTGCGCCGCCACCATCAGCACGGTGGCCGGCGGCCGCACCGGCGGCGCGGCCATCAGGTGCACGCGCGGATCGGCGTGGGCAGCGCCCTGCGCCAGGGCCTCGGCACCGATGAACTGGGTCCAGAACCACGCCATCTCGTCACGCGTCAGGCCGGGGCCATCGGCGAAGGCGCGATAGCTTTCGGTGCTGAGCACCGGCGCCGCGACCGGATAGATCAGCAGCTGGGCGTCGACCCGCACCGCCTCGCCGGCATTGAGCCGCTGCGCGGCCTGCGCCGCGAGGTGGCCGCCGGCGCTGTCGCCGGCCACCGCCAGGAAATCGGGCGCCAGCCCCAGCGACTGACGCTGGCCGGCCAGCCACACCACGGCTTCGGCGGCATCGTCGCAAGGCGCCGGGAAGGCGTGCTCGGGGGCCAGCCGGTAATCGACACTGGCCACGGCGCACCCGGTATCGGCCGCGAGCAAGGCCGCGACGGTGTGGTGCGTCTGCGTCGAACCAACCACCCAGCCGCCGCCGTGGAAGTACACCAGCAGCCGTGGCGCGGCCACGCCGGCCGGACGGAACAATCGTGCGCCCAGCGTGCGTCCGGCCAGCGCCACTTCGAGCGGCTGCACCACAACGCCCTCCGGATCCGGCCGCAACGAGGCGGCGGCGATCTCGGCGAAGCGGGCGCGCTGCGCCGGGACGTCGGCCGGCGCCGGCTCCGTGGCATAGCGTTCGGCCAGGCGGCGGTAATAGGCGAGCAGTTGCGGATCGATGGCCATGGTCGGCGGCAAAGGGGTAATCAGTAGGGATAAAAGAAACGGCGGGAATCAGGCCCCGCCGAGCTGGCGCGTCAGCTCGATCTTGCTGCAACAGTCCTGCACCGCCAGCAGCCCGGCATCGGTGGCACGACGCACCGCCTGGTCGTTGATGATGCCAAGCTGGAGCCAGACCCCACGCGCGCCGATGGCGATGGCCTCGTCGACCACACCGGGTGTGTCCTCGGCGCGGCGGAAGATATCGACCCATTCGATCGGGGCGCCTGCCGCCGCGGCGGCGTCGGCGGCCTCGCGCAGCGTCGCGTGGCAGGTCTGACCCAAGATGCGTTCGCCGGCATGGCGCGGATTGACCGGCACGATGCGGAAGCCGTGGCCCTGCAGGAATTCGGCGACCTCATGGCTGGGCCGCTCCGCACGGTCGGACAAGCCGACTACGGCTACGGTCTTCATCGCCAGCATGGCTTGTATGGCTTGCTGCATCTCGGGCGGCATTGCGTCTCCGGGCTGTGGAGGTGAGTGACCAGATGACCGCCGGGCTGCATCGCAACGGGGACGCAACTCCGGCGGCCATTGAATCGTAACCGCAATTGTCACGCAGGATTTGGTGCGGAAACGAACACAGAAATCACGGATATAAAGATAATCCCGCAACACATGGCGGCGCAAAACGTGACGGCAAGGCGCGAAAATATGCCGATCACGCCGGATTTTAGGCGCTCCGGCTTTCAACTTCTTTCAAACCGATACATTTTGTTACTGCCATGCCCGGGAGTTTCCCCCACAATGCATTGACACACCCGCTGGGCGGGCGTGGCGCCCCGGTAAAAATGGCCGTGCAGACTAAAGGGGCGTGCTGAAGAAAGCCTTTTTGTAGCGTTTCCGGCAGTAACCCGATTTTCCGATCCAGCGTAAAGCTTGCTGGACCGGAGCACCAGGAAGACCGTTGCAGCGCGTGGCCTTTGCGGCCTGTGAGCGGATATTTGGATATCCGGTGCGCCTTGCTTGTCGACCTGGACCGAACCCGTTCCTTCGAATTGACCCCTCGAAGGGATTTTCCCGTCCGCGCGGAGCCTCCCCGGCCCGCGCGCTTTTTTTTGTCCAGGCGCGGCCAAAGCATATCGCCGCGCTTACAAAAAAGGCAGCCTCGCGGCTGCCTTTTTAAATGTCGCATCGAAAAAACAACAACGCGACAGTCCTGCTCGATGCTTACTTCTTCCGACGCAGACGGGCAATTGCTGCCAGTTGCGCCGCGGCCACGGCGAGTTCGCTCTGGGCGCGTGCCAGGTCGAGATCGCTGCTCTGGTTCTGCATCAGCTCTTCGGCCGCGCGCTTGGCTTCCTGGGCCTTGGCTTCGTCCAGGTCGCCACCGCGAATCGCGGTGTCGGCCAGCACAGTGACGTGCTTGGGCTGCACTTCGAGAATGCCGCCGGCAACGAACACGAACTCTTCGCTGCCGTCTTCCTTCTCGATGCGCACCGCACCCGGCTGGATGCGCGTGATCAGCGGCGTGTGGCCCGGCAGGATGCCCAGCTCACCCGACTCGCCCGGCAGCGCCACGAACTTCGCCTGGCCGGAGAAGATCGACGCTTCCGCGCTGACGACGTCTACAAGAATGGTTGCCATATCTGATCCTTTCTCCACTCACTTCGCTTCCGACGGCAAAACGCTTTACGCGATTTACCGTCGCCCCCGCGAACGCGGGGGCCCAGTGACTTTGGAACGACGTTCAAAGACGCTGGGTTCCCGCTTTCGCGGGAACGACAAGCAAGGCTTACTGGAGCTTCTTGGCCTTCTCGAAGGCCTCGTCGATCGAGCCGACCATGTAGAACGCCTGCTCGGGCAAGTGATCGCACTCGCCGTCGACCAGCATCTTGAAGCCGCGGATGGTTTCCTTCAGCGGCACGTACTTGCCCGGCGAACCCGTGAACACTTCTGCCACGTGGAACGGCTGCGACAGGAAACGCTGGATCTTACGGGCGCGGTTCACTGCCAGCTTGTCTTCCGGCGACAGTTCGTCCATGCCCAGAATCGCGATGATGTCGCGCAGTTCCTTGTAGCGCTGCAGGGTCTGCTGCACGCGGCGGGCGACTTCGTAGTGCTCGGTGCCGACCACTTGCGGGTCCAGCTGGCGCGAGGTCGAGTCGAGCGGATCGACGGCCGGGTAGATACCCAGCGCGGCGATGTCACGCGACAGCACCACGGTCGAGTCCAGGTGCAGGAAGGTCGTTGCCGGCGACGGGTCGGTCAAGTCATCTGCAGGCACGTACACGGCCTGGATCGACGTGATCGAGCCGGTCTTGGTCGAGGTGATGCGCTCTTGCAGCTTGCCCATTTCCTCGGCCAGCGTCGGCTGGTAGCCCACTGCGGAAGGCATACGGCCCAGCAGTGCCGACACTTCGGTACCGGCCAGGGTGTAGCGGTAGATGTTGTCGACGAAGAACAGGATGTCACGGCCTTCGTCGCGGAAGCGCTCGGCCATGGTCAGGCCGGTCAGCGCCACGCGCAGACGGTTGCCCGGCGGCTCGTTCATCTGGCCGAACACCATGGCCACCTTGTCGAGCACGTTCGAGTCCTTCATTTCGTGGTAGAAGTCGTTCCCTTCACGGGTACGCTCGCCCACGCCGGCGAACACCGACAGACCGCTGTGCTGCTTGGCGATGTTGTTGATGAGCTCCATCATGTTGACGGTCTTGCCCACGCCGGCGCCACCGAACAGGCCCACCTTGCCGCCCTTGGCGAACGGGCAGACCAGGTCGATCACCTTGATGCCGGTTTCGAGCAGGTCAACGGAAGGCGACAGTTCGTCGAACTTCGGTGCCTTCTGGTGAATCGCACGCAGTTCGTCCGAAGCGATCGGGCCGGCTTCGTCGATCGGGCGACCCAGCACGTCCATGATGCGGCCCAGGGTGCCGTGGCCAACCGGCACCGAAATCGGGGCGCCGGTGCTCTTCACCGACATGCCGCGGCGCAGGCCGTCCGACGAGCCCAGGGCAATGGTACGCACCACGCCGTCGCCCAGCTGTTGCTGGACTTCGAAGGTCAGGCCCTTCTCGGCGAACGAGGCATCGCCGGATTCTTCCAGCACGAGCGCGTCGTACACCTTCGGCATTGCGTCGCGGGGGAACTCGATGTCCACCACGGCGCCAATACACTGCACAATATTTCCGATACTCATTTCGTATCTCCGATAGCTTGAATTCGTGACGCCTTAGACCGCAGCTGCGCCGCTGACGATTTCCGACAGTTCCTTGGTAATCGCGGCCTGACGGGTCTTGTTGTAGACCAGTTGCAGTTCGCCGATCACGTTCTTGGCGTTGTCGGACGCAGCCTTCATGGCCACCATGCGCGCCGATTGCTCGGACGCCATGTTCTCGGCCACGGCCTGGTACACCAGCGCCTCGACGTAGCGGACCAGCAGCTCTTCCACGACGGTCTGGGCGTCAGGCTCGTAGATGTAGTCCCACGAGTAGGCGCGCTTTTCTTCTTCGGTCTGCGACAGCTTGTCGGCGGCGAGCGGCAGCAGCTGCTCAACCATCGGTTCCTGCTTCATCGTGTTGATGAACTTGGTGTACGCCACGTACACCGCGTCGACTTCACCATTGGTGAAGGCGTCGAGCTGGACCTTGATCGCGCCGATCAGCTTTTCCAGATGCGGGGTGTCACCGAGGTGCACCACGTGCGAAACCACCTTGGCGCCGATACGGCCCAGGAACTGCATGCCCTTGGTGCCGATGGCGGTGGCTTGCACATCCACGCCACGGCCTTGCAGGGCCTTCAGCTCATTGGTCACCGAGCGCAACACGTTCGTGTTCAGGCCGCCGCACAGCCCCTTGTCGGTCGTGACCACGATCATGCCGACGCGCTTGACTTCGCGCTCCTGCATGAACGGGTGCTTGAACTCGGGGTTGGCCGTAGCCAGGTGCGCCGCAATGTTGCGCACCTTCTCGGCATAGGGACGGGCGTTGCGCATCCGCTCCTGCGCCTTGCGCATCTTGGACGCGGCGACCATCTCCATCGCCTTGGTGATCTTGCGCGTGTTCTGCACGCTCTTGATCTTGGTTCGAATCTCTTTCGTTCCGGCCATATCTTCCTCTCCATCCGAACCATCGCCGCGCCGGCGTGAGCCAGGCGCGGCGACGATGTCGTGGAATTACGCGGTTAGAACGCGGCGGACTTCTTGAAATCCTCGACAGCGGCACGCAGGGCGGCTTCATCTTCCTTCGAGAGCTGCTTGGTCTCTTCGATGCGGTTGATGAGGTCGGCGTACTTGGTCTTCAGGTGGTCGTGCAGGCCCTTCTCGAACGGCAGGATGTCCTTCACTTCCACGTTGTCGAGGAAGCCGTTGTTGGCGGCGAACAGCGAAGCCGACAGCTGCCACACTTGCAGCGGCTGGTATTGCGGCTGCTTCAGCAGTTCGGTCACGCGGCGGCCGCGCTCCAGCTGCTTGCGGGTGGCATCGTCCAGGTCCGAGGCGAACTGCGCGAAGGCAGCCAGTTCACGGTACTGGGCCAGGTCGGTACGGATACCGCCGGACAGGTTCTTCACCACCTTGGTCTGCGCAGCACCACCGACGCGCGACACCGAGATACCGGCGTTGATGGCGGGGCGGATACCGGCGTTGAACAGGTCGGTTTCCAGGAAGATCTGGCCGTCCGTGATCGAGATCACGTTGGTCGGCACGAACGCGGACACGTCGCCGGCCTGCGTTTCGATCACCGGCAGCGCGGTCAGCGAACCGGTCTTGCCCTTGACGGCGCCGTTGGTGAACTTCTCGACGTAGTCGGCGTTCACGCGGGCGGCACGCTCCAGCAGGCGCGAGTGCAGGTAGAACACGTCGCCCGGGTAGGCTTCGCGGCCCGGCGGGCGGCGCAGCAGCAGCGACACCTGGCGATAGGCCCAGGCTTGCTTGGTCAGGTCGTCATAGACGATCAGCGCGTCTTCGCCGCGGTCGCGGAAGTACTCGCCCATGGTGCAGCCGGCGTAGGCGGCCAGGTACTGCATGGCGGCCGAGTCCGAAGCGGCGGCGGCGACGACGACGGTGTATTCCATCGCGCCGTGCTCTTCCAGCTTGCGCACCACGTTGGCGATCGTCGAAGCCTTCTGGCCGATTGCCACGTACACGCAGAAGACGCCCTTGCCCTTCTGGTTGATGATGGCGTCGACGGCGACGGCGGTCTTGCCGGTCTGGCGGTCGCCAATGATCAGCTCGCGCTGGCCACGGCCGATCGGCACCATCGCGTCGATCGACTTCAGGCCGGTCTGCACCGGCTGGCTCACCGACTGACGCGCGATCACGCCCGGGGCGACCTTCTCGATCACGTCCGTTTCCTTGGCGTTGATCGGGCCCTTGCCATCGATCGGCTGGCCCAGCGTGTTGACCACGCGGCCCAGCAGTTCCTTGCCCACCGGCACTTCCAGAATGCGGCCGGTGCACTTGACCGTGTCGCCTTCGGAAATGTGTTCGTACTCACCCAGCACCACGGCGCCGACCGAGTCGCGCTCGAGGTTCAGCGCGAGGCCGAAGGTGTTGCCGGGGAATTCCAGCATCTCGCCCTGCATCACGCCAGACAGGCCATGCACGCGGCAGATACCATCGGTCACGGAGATCACCGTGCCGGTGTTGCGCACTTCAGCTTCGGCGCCAAGGCCCGAGATGCGGGTCTTGATCAGCTCGCTGATTTCTGAGGGGTTCAGTTGCATCACAATGCTCCTAATTCTTCAATCCGCCGGACGGCCGCTCAGGCGGCGGTCAGCGCGGTTTGCATGGCTGCCAGGCGCGCACGCACGGAGGTGTCGAGCACTTCGTCGCCAACCTTGACGCTGACGCCGCCGATCAGGGACGGGTCCACCGCCACCTGCGCGTACAGCTTGCGGCCGAACTTGCGTTCGAGGGCGGCGACGAGGTCGTTCAGCTGACCATCTTCCAGCGGGAAGGCGCTGGTGATTTCAACGTCGGACGACCCTTCGCGGGCATTCTTGAGCGCATGGAACTGTTCGGCGATGTCGGGCATCACCGTCAGGCGGTTGTTGTCCACCAGCAGTTGCACGAAGCGGCGCGCTTCGTCGCTGACCGGGGACTTCAGCACCGACACGAACAGTTCGGCCAGCTTGGCGCCGGGAACGTTCGGATCGTCGGCGACCGCCTTCATGTCGGGATTGGCGGCAACCTGCCCCATTTCCGACACCAGCTCGGACCATGCACCCAGGTTGCCTGCGCTCGATTCACTGGCGACGCGGAACAGCGCCTCAGCGTAGGGACGGGCAATGGTTGCGGTTTCAGCCATGATTAGAGCTCAGCCTTGAGTTGATTGAGCAGGTCGTTGTGGACCTGCGCGTTCACTTCACGCTTGAGGATCTGCTCGGCACCCTTGACGGCCAGCACGGCAACCTGGTCGCGCAGTTCTTCGCGCGCGCGGGTAACCTGCTGTTCGGCTTCGGCCTTGGCCTGGGCAATGATGCGTGCGGCTTCTGCCTGGGCGTTCTGCTTGATCTCGTCGGCCGTCAGCTGGGCGCGCTTCTCGGCGTCAGCGACACGTTGAGCGCCTTCGGTGCGGGCTTCGGCCATGGCCTGGTCCACACGCTTGTTGGCGAGTTCAAGCTCGGCCTTGCCCTTCTCGGCAGCGGCGAGGCCATCGGCGATCTTCTTTGCGCGTTCGTCGAGCGCCTTCACCAGCGGCGGCCAAATGAATTTGGCAACAACCCACCACAGGATGAAGAACACGACCATCTGCGCAAAAAACGTTGCGTTCAGATTCATGGTGTGTTCCTTTCGGTAATCAAACTACAGATAAATGCACAAAAGGCGGCCAGGCTGGTGGCCCGCGCCGCCCGTCAGCATCATGCAGACCGAAAAGAATTACTGGATGACAGCCAGCAGCGGGTTGGCAAACGCGAACAGCATTGCAACACCCACGCCGATCAGGAATGCCGCGTCGATCAGGCCGGCCAGCAGGAACATCTTGGTTTGCAGCGGGTTCATCAGCTCAGGCTGACGTGCGCAGGCTTCGATGTACTTGCCACCCATCAGTGCGATACCCAGGCAGGCGCCGATAGCGCCCAGGCCGATGATGATGCCGATACCGATGGCGGTCAGACCCTGGATGTTGGCGAGAAATGCTTGCATGATGACTCCTTTAATTTAGAGAGACTTAGAACCAAAAAACCAAAAACCAAAAAACCTAAAACCTTGAACCTGCGCTGACCGATGACGATCAGTGGTGATCGTGAGCCTGGCCGATGTACACCAGCGTCAGCATCATGAAAATGAACGCTTGCAGCAGCACGATCAGAATGTGGAAGATCGCCCAGACTGCGCCGGCAATGACGTGGCCGACAAAGCCCAGCGCCGACAGGTCGGCACCGAACGTCCAGATGGAGCCCAGCAGCGCGATCAGCAGGAACACCAGTTCGCCGGCGTACATGTTGCCGAACAACCGCATGCCCAGCGACACGGCCTTGGCCAGGAATTCGATGATGTTCAGGACCAGGTTGAACGGGGCCAGGTACCACTTGGCGCCGAACGGGGCCGAGAACAGCTCGTGCATGAAGCCGCCCGCGCCCTTGATCTTGAAGCTGTAGTAGATCATCAGCACCAGCACGGCGCACGACATGCCCAGCGTGCCGTTCAGGTCGGCCGTGGCCACCGCGCGGTGGTGGGGGATATGGATGTGGAAGATCTCGAGGACCTTGTTCAGGCCGGTGACCCAGTCGACCGGGATCAGGTCGATGGCGTTCATCATGGTGATCCAGCAGAACACCATCAGCGCCAGCGGGGCGATCCACGAACGGTCGCCATGGATGATGCCCTTGGCCTGGTCGTCGACCATCTCGACGATCATCTCGACGAAGGCCTGGAAGCGGCCCGGCACGCCCGCGGTGACGCGGCGCGCGGCGGCATACAGGAACAGCACGGCGATGGCGCCGCACAGCACCGACCAGAACACCGTGTCATAGTTGATCACGGAGAAATCGACCACCGACGCCTGCTTGCCGCCGACCGAGTTCAAGTTCTGCAAGTGTTCGGCGATATAGCCGGAGGGTGTCAGCACGTGTTCCGCGCTTTGGGTAGCTTCTGCCATTGTCGAATCGAACGGTATATTGCGAAATCTTCGGGCCGCGCGCCGCTGTTCTGTGCAGCGCCCGGTACGCGTCTTGCATCACCTTCGGCGGATTCGCCGGTCACCGCGATGCAAGCGGGTTTCCAACCTTGGCCGTGTCCGGTGTCAGCGCCATGAAATCCGCCGCAACCGTCACGGAAACTCTTGATATTCCGTCTTGGTGCCACCACTTGCAAAGGAAGCACCGTTTTCAAGCAGCGGTCCTAGCGCAACGCCAGGGCCACTACCCAGTATGTCTTCAGCGCCAGCAGGAACGTGACCAGCATCGGCACCCAGCGCAGATCGCGGTACAGCACCACGACCAGCACCAGCAGCGCCACCGTGGCAAAGACCTTGATCGCCTCGCCCAACACCAGTCCGCCTACCGAAGCGCGATCGCGCGCCAGCCACAGGCGGAAGGCGAAGAACCCGCTCGGCACGAAGCACGCCATGCCGCCGAACAGCGCCGACCATCCATATGGTCCCGGCTCCTTCGCAAACAGCGCCCAGCACAGTGCCGACAGCAGGGAAACCGCCACCTGCGCCAGGACAACCTTGCCCGGGGTCATGCGCGAAGGACGCAGCGCGCGCTCGCCAAACAGCGTCACCGCCTCGGCATGCGACAGCGGATCGACAGCCTCTTCCTCACGGTCCGCGCCTTCTCTCCAGTCGTCCCAGTCATCTTCCTGACGGGACCCGGCGCCTCGTTGCTGACGGTCTCGCACCACCACCTGCCTGCCTTATCCGGGCCGGAACTTTTCGGCCCGACCAGAATTCAAACCGCACGATTTTAAGGGGAACTACGGATTCGCGTCAATCTGCTTACATTTACCTTGCAGTGCGTTGCGCACAACGGTTGCCATCACGATTGCATGATGGCTGCGCAAAAATTGCGCGGCAATGATGTTTGACGTAATTGGATTGCGCAGTGAACCCTGCGCATGATGGGGGATTACCGGTCGGACACAAGGTATACCGCGGATCGTCCCGACCAGTGCTGCGTGCGCGCAACAGTCGCCGCAGCAATGGCCGTTAATCGCGCAGTAAATCAGGCAGCCTGCTGCCCTTCGCGCGATTCGCGCAGGCGCGTCAGCACCCCTTCGAGCGCATCGTTGTTGCTGAAGTGGATCGTCAGCTGGCCCTTGCCGCGTGGCGACAGCTTGATCTGCACCGCCAGCCCGAGCGCATCCGACAGCTCCTCTTCCAGCCGCGCCACGTCGCGCACGTTATTGGCGCCTTTCTGCTTGAGCGACTTCAGGTCGAACGGCTTGAGCGTCGACGCCACCAGCTTCTCGGTCTCGCGCACCGACAGCCGCTTGTTGACGATCTGGTTGGCCAGCGTGATCTGGTTGGCACCGTCCAACGCCAGCAGCGCGCGCGCGTGGCCCATGTCGAGGTCGCCGGCCATCAGCATGGTCTGCACCGGCGCAGCCAGGTTCAGCAGGCGCAGCAGGTTGGACACCGCGCTGCGCGAGCGGCCCACCGACTCGGCCGCCTGCTCGTGCGTGAAACTGAACTCGCGGATCAGGCGCATGATGCCCTGCGCTTCTTCCAGCGGATTCAGGTCTTCGCGCTGGATGTTCTCGATCAGCGCCATCGCCGCCGCGGCTTCGTCGGCCACATCCTTGACCAGCACCGGCACCTTGTCCAGCCCGGCCAGTTTAGAGGCGCGGAAGCGCCGCTCGCCGGCAATGATCTCGTAGCGGTCGGGTTCGGCCACGCGTCGCACCAGGATCGGCTGCATCAGCCCCTGCGCGCGGATGCTCGCGGCCAGCTCTTGCAGCGCGCCCTCGTCCATGCGCGTGCGCGGCTGGTACTTGCCCGGCTGCAGCTGGTTCAGGTTCAGCACGGTGGGCGCGCCCTCCTGCTTGACCGACTCGACGATTTCAGCGGGCCCGCCCAACAGCGCTTCCAGGCCGCGGCCCAGGCCCTTCTTCTTTGCAGTGCTCATGCTCTTGCCCTCTCCTTCAGCCCAGCTGCCGGACCCGCGCGATCATCTCGGCGCCGAAGTCCAGGTACGCCTTGGCGCCCTTCGATGACGGATCGAACGCCACGCCCGGCATGCCATAGGACGGTGCCTCGGCCAGCCGCACATTGCGCGGGATCAGGGTCTTGAAGACCTTTTCCCCGAAGTGCGATTCCAGTTGCGCCGACACTTGCTGCTGCAGCGTCACGCGCGGGTCGAACATCACGCGCAGCAGGCCGATCACCTGCAGGTCGCGGTTCAGGTTGGCGTGCACCTGCTTGATGGTATTGACGAGGTCCGACAGCCCTTCCAGCGCAAAATACTCGCACTGCATCGGCACGATCACCCCATGCGCCGCGCACAGGCCGTTCAGCGTCAGCAGTGACAGCGACGGCGGGCAATCGATCAGCACGAAGTCATAGTCGCCGTCGACCTCCGCGATGGCCTGGCGCAGCCGACGCTCGCGCTGGTCCAGTTCGACCAGCTCCACTTCCGCTCCGGCGAGTTCGCGGTTGGCCGGCAGCACGTCGTACTTGCCGGTTTCGG
Source organism: Cupriavidus sp. SS-3 (assembly GCF_035818815.1). Taxonomy (NCBI): domain Bacteria; kingdom Pseudomonadati; phylum Pseudomonadota; class Betaproteobacteria; order Burkholderiales; family Burkholderiaceae; genus Cupriavidus; species Cupriavidus sp. SS-3. The sequence continues at coordinate 20,697 of NZ_JAYLVT010000016.1, read as the reverse complement.
AGCGCTGGCGCGCCTGCGCGATGCCGGCCAGGCCGACCAGCACCTGGTACACGCTGGTTTCCAGCGCCTGCTTGTCGATGCCGGAGCCCATCGAGGCATTGCCCTGCGGGTCCAGGTCGACCAGCAGCACGCGCTGGCCCTGCGCCGCCAGGCCAGCGGCAAGGTTCACCGTGGTGGTGGTCTTGCCTACCCCGCCCTTCTGGTTTGCGATCACGAATACCTTGGCCATAAGCTCCTGCGGCTCCTGCTTCAAATCATCCGGCCAGCACGCGGCTGGCAGTTCGCGGCGCGCTTGCGCGGCACCGCGGCGTAGGTCATGCGGGGGTGCCCGCGCGGCGCGACAGTACCACCAGGTGGCGCTCCGCCTCCAGCCCGGGCACGGTCAGCCGCGGCACGGCGTCGACCTGCCATTGCGCCATCAGTCCGGCGGCTTCCATGCGGTCCAGCTCGGCCTGCGGATACACCCCCTTCATCGCGATCAGCTTGCCGCGCGGCGCGAGCAGCTGGCCCGACAGGCTGACAAAATCCGTCAGCTCGGCAAACGCGCGCGAGGTGATCACGGCAAAACCGTCGGCATCGTCCAGCTTCTCCACCGGGCCCCAATGCGCGGCGGCATTGGACAAGCCCAGTTGGGCGCGGCACTGGGTCAGGAAAGCGGTCTTCTTCTGCACGATGTCGACCATCAGCACCGATACATCCGGACAGGCGATGGCCAGCGGCAGGCCCGGCATGCCGCCACCCGAGCCCACATCGAGCACCCTGCCCCGCGCCGGTGTATCGACTTCGGCGGCACGGGCGGCTTCGGCCAGCGCCGGGACCGCGGCAAGGGAATCCAGCAGGTGATGCGTAAGCATCTCGTCGGGATGGCGGATGGCGGTCAGGTTGTAGACGCCATTCCATTTGCGCAGCAGTGCCAGGTACGCGAACAGCGTGTCGATCCGGGCCGGCGCCAAGGCCAGCCCGATCTCGACCAGGCCCGCTTCAAGGCGACGACGCTGCGTGGCGTCGTCGGTCATGGTGGGTCGCGGTGCGGGCACTCTCAGGCAGCCTCTTCACCGTTGCCGGACGATGCGGCGTCCGCACGGCCGCGCCCCAGCCCCTTCTTCTTCAGGTGTACCAACAGCAGCGAGACCGCCGCCGGCGTCACACCCGAGATGCGCGATGCCTGGCCCAGCGTTTCCGGGCGATGCTGGTTCAGTTTCTGGCTGACTTCAAAACCCAGCCCGCGCACTTCGGTGTAATCCAACCCTTCCGGCAGGCGCGTTGATTCGTTGGCTTCCAGCTTGTCGACTTCGGCCGCCTGGCGGGCGATATAGCCGTGGTACTTGATGCCGATTTCGATCTGCTCGCGGATCTGCTCCGCCAGCATCGGCTCGGCATCCAGCGGGGTCTCGGGCGCATGGCGGCCGCCCTGCAGCGCCATCAGGGCTTCGTAGCTGACTTCCGGGCGACGCAGCAGGTCGGCCAGGCTGTACTCGCGCTCGATCGGCTTGCCCAGCAGCGGCACCGCCTCCTCGGCCGGCAGCATCGCCGGGTTCACCCAGGTGCTCTTCAGGCGTTCTGTTTCACGTGAAACAGCGTCGCGCTTGCGGTTGAACGCATCCCAGCGCGCATCGTCGACCACGCCCAGTTCGCGGCCAACCTCGGTCAGCCGCATGTCGGCGTTGTCTTCCCGCAGGCTCAGGCGGAATTCCGCCCGGCTGGTGAACATGCGATACGGCTCGGTCACGCCCCGCGTGATCAGATCGTCGACCAGTACTCCCAGGTAAGCCTGGTCGCGGCGCGGCGTCCACGCATCGCGCTCGCGCACGTAGCAACCGGCATTGATACCGGCCAGCAGGCCCTGCGCCGCGGCTTCTTCATAACCCGTCGTGCCGTTGATCTGGCCGGCGAAGAACAGGCCCCGGATCGCCTTGCTCTCCAGCGATGCCTTCAGGCCGCGCGGATCGAAGTAGTCGTACTCGATTGCATAGCCGGGACGCAGGATATGGGCGTTCTCCAGGCCACGGATCGAGTGCACGAGTTCCAGCTGCACGTCGAACGGCAGGCTGGTCGAGATCCCGTTGGGATAGAACTCGTTGGTGGTCAGGCCTTCTGGCTCCAGGAAGATCTGATGGCTTTCCTTGCTGGCAAAGCGATGAATCTTGTCCTCGATGCTGGGGCAGTAACGCGGCCCTACCCCCTCGATCACGCCGGTGTACATCGGCGAGCGGTCCAGCCCGCTGCGGATAATGTCGTGGGTACGGCTGTTGGTATGGGTGATCCAGCACGGCAGTTGCTGCGGGTGCTGTTCAGGCCGGCCCAGGAAGGAGAAAACCGGCACGGGATCGAGATCGCCGGGCTGCTCTTCCATCACCGAAAAATCGATGGTGCGCCCGTCGATGCGCGGCGGCGTGCCGGTCTTCAGGCGGCCTTGCGGCAGCTTCAGGTCCTTCAGGCGTGCCGACAGCGACACCGCAGCAGGGTCGCCGGCGCGGCCGCCGGTGTAGTTATCCAGGCCCACGTGGATCTTGCCGTCCAGGAAGGTACCGGCCGTCAGCACGACCGCGCGCGCACGGAAGGCGATGCCGACCTGCGTCATGGCGCCGACGACACGGTCGCCCTCCACCATCAGGTCGTCGACGGCCTGCTGGAACAGCATCAGGTTCGGCTGATTCTCCAGCCGCGTGCGGATCGCCTTGCGATACAACACCCGATCTGCCTGGGCGCGCGTGGCACGCACGGCCGGTCCCTTGCTGGAATTCAGGATACGGAACTGGATGCCAGCCTCGTCCGTAGCGGCGGCCATGGCGCCGCCCATGGCGTCCACTTCCTTGACCAGGTGCCCCTTGCCGATGCCCCCGATCGACGGGTTGCAGCTCATCTGCCCAAGCGTCTCGATGTTATGGGTCAGCAGCAGCGTCTGGCAGCCCATGCGGGCCGCGGCAAGGGCGGCTTCAGTGCCGGCATGGCCACCGCCGACGACGATGACATCGAATTCTTTCGGGTAAAGCATGGGACACCTCCTCCGGGAGGCTGGCGGGAAAATTCGGGAATGCGAAATTATAGCGGCATTCGAGTTAGCGCTTTCCGGCGGACACCATGTTTCACGTGAAACATGGCGCTTACGGTACGTCATCAGTCGTCTGAAAGCGACGTTGTGTTTCACGTGAAACAAAAAGGCCGGGCGCAAGGCCCGGCCAGATGTTTCACGTGGAACAAGCGCCTCAGAGTTGTGAACGGATATACGCCGCTACTTGCTCGGTCAGCTTGCCCAAGTCTCGCTGCAGCGAGACGAAGCCGGCATTACGCTCGCGAGTCAGCTCATCCATGTACAGCGGTCGCCGGATCTCGATCTGCAGGCTGTTGCGCCGCTCTGCCGGCCGCCCGATCTGCGCGATCAGCTGCACCCCCTTGTACGGATCGTTGCGTGCCACGGTGTAGCCCATGCCGCGCAGTTCCCGCTCGACCAGATCTACCAGCCCCGGCTCGCAGGTCGTGCCGTCGCGATCGCCCAGCACAAAGTCGGCCAGCGGATGCGGGCTGGCGATCTTCAGGCGTTCGTAGGCGTTGTTGGGCATGGAGTGCAGGTTCAGGTGCCAGAGCGCCCCAAAACCCGCGTAAGCACCCTCCACGGCCTCGGCCAGCGCCGCATGGTACGGACGATAGTAACGCTCGATGCGGGCCTGAACTTCTGCGACTGACAGCATGCGGTCGTAGATCGGCGTGGCCGCATCGATCCGGCTCCAGATCAGCCCGTAGCCCAGCTGCGTCTTCGGCCCCGGGGCCAGCCGCGTCGGCCACGTGCCATCGACCTGCGCCGGGTCGATGTCGTCGACCATACGGTTCGGGTCGATATAGACGCGCGGGAAGGTCGCCGCCAGCAGCGTGCCGCCCGCCGCGGGCACGGCCTGCCACAGCGCATCCACATGCGTATCCTCGCCGCCGCGCAGGCGCGCGGCGGGCACCGCGGCGCCAAAGTCAGCCGGGTACGCGGTCCCACTATGCGGCGAGTCGCACACCAGCGGCAGGGCCTCCCCTTCCGGCAGGCGCACGATCACCGGCGGCAGCGCGGCCGCGTGGTTGCTTGCTTCCGCCATAACTCAGTCCAGCTTGATCTCGGCGGCCTTGGCGACGCGAGCGTAGCGCGCCATGGCCTGCTGGATCTGTGCCTTGAACTGCTCCGGCGTAGTCGGCACCAGGGTGCCGCCGGACTCTTCCACCTTGCGCTTGAACTCAGGGTTCTGCATGGCCTTGTGGATCGCCTGGTTCAGCCTGGCGACGATGGCGGCCGGCGTATTGGCGGGCGCGACAATGCCGAACCAGCCGCCCTCACCCATGTCCTTGAAGCCCAGTTCGGCGTAGGTCGGCACGTTGGGCAGCTGCGCGGAGCGGGCAGCACCCAGCACCGCCAGCGCGCGCAGCCGGCCGGCCTTCACGTGCGGCAGCGTCGACGACAGGTTGTCGGTGATGGCGTTTACCTGCCCTGCCACGGCGTCGTTCAGCGCCAGCCCGGCGCCCTTGTAGGGCACGTGCAGCAGGTCGATCTTGGCCAGCATCATGAAGTTCTCGATGTTGACGTGGCCCAGCGAGCCGGCCCCCGGCGACGCGAAGCTGTACTTGCCGGGGTTGGCCTTGGCAAGGGCGATGAACTCTTGCATGGTCTTGGCCGGCACGCTCGGGTGCACCGCGAACACGCTGGGAATCGCCACCACGTTGGTAACCGGGGCAAAGTCCTTGATCGGGTCGTACTTGAGCTTGGGATAAACGGCAGGATTGGAGCCATGCGTGCTGACCGTGGCCATGCCGATGGTGTAGCCGTCCGGCGTGGCATTGGCGACCTGCTCCATGCCCAGCGAGCCTCCGGCGCCGCCCTTGTTTTCCACGACGATCGACTGCCCCAGCTCGCGGCCGGCAAACTCGGCCACCAGGCGCGCCGACAGGTCGGTGGAGCCGCCGGCGGCAAAAGGCACGATCAGCCGGATCGGACGGGTCGGGTAGTTGGCCTGCGCCAGCGCGCTACCGGCAAAGACCAGCGTGGCGGTGGCGGCGGTGCCGGTAAGCAGCAACTGGCGGCGGGACATCCGGGCTCGGATCATGGGGTTTCTCCTGTTGGTGTTTTGTGCATGAACCGGGCGAGTGTCAGCCGTTTACCAGCCGGGCGCAAACGACTATATTGCACCTTTGCATTACCAAAGATCATCCTTGCGCCGGTGGCGGGAAACCGCCCTGCCCCGCTCTCCGCCCCTCCCTCCGCCATGCGGTTGCATTCCCCTTCGATGTCCGAGCTGCACGCCTTTGCCACCGCGGCGCGGCTGGGCAGTTTTACGCGCGCGGCGGAGGAACTGTGCGTGACGCAGGGAGCGATCAGCCGCGCCATCGCCCGGCTGGAAGCGCATTTCGGCCAGCCGCTGCTGCAACGCAATGCGCACCGGCTGGGACTGACCGACGCCGGCCGGCAGCTGCTCGATGCCGTGGCCGAGCCGCTCGCCGCCATCGAACACGCCAGCGCCGCCTTGCGCGCCGGCGACCGCCGGCACCATCTGACCCTGTCGGTGGTGCCCACCCTCGCCAGCGTCTGGCTGGTGCCGCGGCTGCCGGATTTCCACCGTCGCCACCCGGAAATCCGGCTCGACTTCGTCCCCTACCAGCGCGACGAAGACTTGTCCGGCCCCTCGCCCGACGCCGCCATCCTGGCCGGTGAAGCCGGCAAGTGGCCTGGCCTGCAGGCCGACTACGTGGTCGGCCGGGAAATGGTGCCGGTCTGCCACCCGGACCGCGCGCGCGCCCGTCGCGAGGCCGGCCGCTGGCGATCTCCCGCCGAGCTGCTGGACGAGCCCCTGCTGTACCACACCACCGCGCCGGCGAACTGGCAAAACTGGCTGCAGGCCGCCGGCGTACCCAACGCTGCGCCCCGGTTATCCACAGCGTTCGACCAGGTCTCGATCCTGATCCAGGCGGTGCGTGCCGACATGGGCGTGGCCGTGCTGCAGCGCTGCCTGGTGCGCGAGGAAATTGCGGCGGGACGCGTGGTGGCGCCGTTTGACCTGCCGATTACGCTGCAACGCGGCTATTTTCTGTGCGCGCCCAGGGAGCGGCGCGATCATGCAGCGTTGAATTGCTTTCGCGCATGGCTGCTGGAAACTGCAAGCGCGGATACGGCCAGGGAGAACGCCAAATTATTCAGCGTATGACTAGATCGACGGCTGGCAGTAACGTCATCATCCATCACACGAATGTTGATCGCCGCGATATCAGCACTATGGATGTTTTATTCGGATTGATTTGCGGCTTCATCCATCCCGAGAATGGAAACAGGCATGGATGCCTATCGTCCCGAGCTGCAAGGTAAAAGCCCCCGTGAAATCTGGTTATCCCCAAAGTTATTCACAAGAGCAATAACAAAGGGCCCGCCAATGCGGGCCCCCATTCCTGCGGCGAACACAACGGCTCTTAAGCCGCTTTCTTTGCCAGTCCAAGGTAGGTTTCAATCACCTTCGGGTTCGCCGCCAGTTCGTCGGCCGGACCTTCCATCGCCATGTCGCCGGTCTCGATGACGTAACCGTAGTCCGCCACCTGCAGCGCCGCGCGCGCGTTCTGCTCGATCAGCAGCGTGGCCACGCCGGTCTGGCGCAGGTTGCTGATGATGTGGAAGATTTCCTTGACGATCAGCGGGGCCAGGCCAAGACTGGGCTCGTCCAGCATCAGCAACTGCGGCTTGGCCATCAGCGCGCGGCCCACCGCCAGCATCTGGCGCTCGCCGCCGGAGAGCGTGCCGGCGTCCTGGCGTGCGCGCTCGCGCAGGCGCGGGAACAGGTCGTAGACCACGTCCATCTGGTCCAGGTAATGCTTGTCGCCGGCGCGCTTGCGGCGGAAGGCGCCCAGCTGCAGGTTGTCCTCCACCGTCATCGAGGCGAACAGCTCGCGCTTTTCCGGCACCAGGCACATGCCGCGCGCGACCCGCCCTTCCACCGGGATGCCTGCCATGTCGTGGCCCAGGTAGCTGACCGTGCCGCTGGACGACCCCGTCACCGGCAGCGCGCCCATGATGGCATTGAGCATGGTCGACTTGCCGGCGCCATTGGGGCCGATCACGGTGACGATGCGGCCGGCCTCGACCTTCAGGTTGGCGCCGTGCACTGCTTCCACCTTGCCGTAGCGGATGTGGAGGTCCTTCACTTCCAGAATCAGGCTCATGTCGCTATCTCTGTCGCTCCGTTACTCCACGCCGCCCAGGTAGGCTTCCAGCACCGCGGGGTTCTTCTGCACCTCGTCGGGCACGCCCTCGGCGATGCGCGAGCCGAATTCCATCACCACCAGCCGATCGGTGAGGTTCATCACGAAGTCCATGTCGTGCTCGACCAGCAGCACGCTCATGCCTTCGCCACGCAGCTTGCGCAGCAGTTCGGCCAGCGCCTGCTTCTCCTTGTAGCGCAGGCCCGCGGCAGGTTCGTCGAGCAGCAGCAGGGCCGGGTCGCAGCACAACGCGCGCGCGATTTCCAGGATGCGCTGCTGCCCCAGCGCCAGGCTGCCGGCTTCCATGTACATGCAGTCGGCCAGGCCGACGCGCTCCAGCTGGCGCTTGGCCTCGAACAGCAGCTTTTCTTCCTCAGCCTTGTTCATGCGCAGGATCGCCGCGCAGACGCCGCCCTGCGCGCGGAAGTCGCCGCGCAGATGGGCGCCGATGGCGACGTTCTCGAGCACCGTCATGGTCGGCAGCAGGTGCACATGCTGGAAGGTGCGGCCGATGCCGCGCTTGACGATCTCTCGCGACGGCAGGCCCGAGATCACTTCGCCGCGGTAGCGCACCTCGCCGCCGGACACCGGCAGCACGCCGGTCACCAGGTTGAAAGTGGTGGACTTGCCCGCGCCGTTGGGGCCGATCAGGCCGATGATTTCGCCGGCGCGCACCTGGAAGCTGACATCGTTGACCGCGACCAGCCCGCCGAACTGCTTGCGCGCGGCACGCACGTCCAGGATCAGCTCGCCCGTCTCGGGCTTTTGGCGCACCGCCAGCCCCGCGGCCTGACCCGGCGCCAGCACTGGCGGTCCGGCCGGCACCAGGCGCCGCAGGAACGGCCAGATGCCATCGCGCGCGTACTGCAGCAGCAGCACCAGCAGCACGCCGAAGACGATGATCTCGAAGTTGCCATTGGCGCCGAGCAGCTTGGGCAGCACGCCCTGCAGCACGTCTTTCAGGATGGTCAGGATGCCCGCACCCAATACTGCGCCCCACACGTGGCCAACGCCGCCGACCACGGCCATGAACAGGTATTCGATGCCATAGTTCAGGCCGAACGGCGTCGGGTTCACCGCGCGCTGCAGGTGTGCGTACAGGAAGCCCGACACGCATGCCAGGATCGCCGCGACCACGAAGATCACCACCTTCATCCACGCGGTGTTCACGCCCATGGCCTCGGCCATCACGCCGCCGCCCTTGAGCGCGCGGATGGCGCGACCCGGACGCGAGTTCAGCAGGTTCTGCATCGCCAGCACCGCCAGCAGCACCACCGCCCAGATCAGGTAGAACATCGAACGCCCGGACTGCAGTTCGATGCCGAAGAACGACAGCACCGGGATACCGTTCAGCCCGTCATACTTGCCCAGGAACTCCAGGTTGCCGAACAGGAAGAACAGCGACAGGCCCCAGGCGATGGTCGCCAGCGGCAGGTAGTGCCCGGACATGCGCATCGTGATCAACCCGATCACATAGGCCGACGCCATCGTGATCACCAGCCCCACCAGCAACCCGAACCACGGCGACAGCCCGAACTGCGTGGTCAGGTACGCGGTGCTGTAGGCGCCCAGTCCCACGAACGCCGCCTGCCCGAACGAGGTCATGCCGCCCACGCCGGTGAGCAGCACCAACCCGATCGCGACGATGCTGTAGAGCCCGATGTAGTTGCCCAGCGTGATCCAGAACTCCGGCGTCGGCAGCACCGGCAGCAGCGCCAGCACCACGATCAGCACCAGCACCAGCACCCGGTTGCGGTTCAGCCGCGCGCGGCTGCCGGCTTCGGCACCGGCCACGCCGGCCTGCTTGTCGGTCAGCATGGTCATGGCTTATTCCTCCTCCTCGACATGCTTGCTCGTCAGCGAGCGCCACAGCAGCACCGGAATGATCAGTGTGAAGACGATGACCTCCTTGAACGCGCTGGCCCAGAAGGACGAATACGATTCCAGCAGGCCCACCAGCAGCGCGCCGAGCGCCGCCACCGGATAGCTCACCAGCCCACCGACGATGGCGCCGACAAAGCCCTTCAGCCCCACCAGGAAGCCCGACTCGTAGTACACCGTGGTCAGCGGCGCGATCAGGATGCCGCACAGCGCCCCCATCGCCGCCGCCAGCGTGAACGACAGGCGCCCCGCCTGCGTGGTGCCGATGCCGACCAGGCGCGCGCCCAGCCGGTTCACCGCGGTCGCACGCAGTGCCTTGCCCTGCAGCGTGCGTTCGAAATAAAAGTACAGCGCGCCGATCAGCAGGGCCGACACCGCCACCACCCACAGGCTCTGCCCGGAGATGCTGAGCGCGCCGACCTCGAAGCGCGCATCCGAGAACGGATTGGTGCGCGAGCCCTCGGCGCCGAACATCACCAGACCCAGGCCGACCAGCGCGAAGTGCACGCCCACCGATACGATCAGCAACACCAGCGTGCTGGCCTCGGCCAGCGGCTGGTAGGCCAGCCGGTACAGCATCGGCCCGAGCGGGATGATGATCAGCAGCGTCAGCGCGACCTGCGCCAGCATCGGCAGCGGCTGCGCGCCATATTGCTGCACCACCCAGTGCACCGCCAGCGGGAACACCAGGTACTTGCCGGCCAGCACCGCCAGCCTCTGGCCAAGCGTGCGCCGCAGCTCGGCGCTGCGCAGCACGGTGACGGTCTCGTAGAGAAAGGTCAGCACGCCCATCGCCACCAGCAGCCAGCTGGTTTGCGGTGCGTGCCCGGCCTGCATTGCCGCCAGCGTCAGTGCGCCATAGGCAACGAATTCGCCCTGCGGAATGAAGATGACGCGGGTCACCGAGAACACCAGCACCAGAGCCAGCGCCAGCAACGCGTAGATCGCGCCCGAGGTGATGCCGTCCTGCGCCAGGATGGCGGCGATTGATAAGTCCATTGTCTCCCCGTCTTGTTGGAAAACCTGCCTGCATCGAACGGGGTCAGCGGGGCGCCGACGGGCCGACAGGGTGGTGCGCTTCGGGTTACGAAATAGTAAACGGGTTGCGCAATGCGGAAATACAGAGCAACCCTAGGTTGCGCGCGCAGTCACCCGGCCGGCACCAGAACAAAGGGCGCATGGTCAGCCATGCGCCCTGCTTCACTGCGACTCCGGCAGGCCGTGCCGGCCGGCGCCAGACGCCGGGGTCAGCCGCTTATTTCAGCAACTTCCACTTGCCGTCGACGATCTGCACCATCACGCGCGCGCGCTGGTCGAAGCCGAGGTGGTCGGTGGCGCTCATGTTCATGATGCCGTGCGACACCGGCAGGTTTTTGGTCTGCTCCATGGCATCGCGCAGTGCCTTGCGGAACTCCTTGGTGCCCGGCTGGCCCTTCTTCAGCGCTTCCGGGATGGCGTGCTGCAGGATCAGGCCCGCATCCCAGGCATGGCCGCCGAAGGTCGAAACCTGTCCGCCGAAGGCCTTCTCATAGGCGGTCTTGTAGGTCAGCGCCGGCTTCTTCACCGGATTGCTGTCGGGCAGCTGCTCGGCCACCAGCAGCGGGCCGGCCGGCAGGAAGGTGCCTTCGCAGTCCTTGCCGCACACGCGCAGGAAGTCGGCATTGGCGACGCCGTGGGTCTGGTAGATCTTGCCCTTGTAGCCGCGCTCCTTGAGCGTCTTGGCCGGCAGCGCCGCGGGCGTGCCCGAGCCGGCGATCAGCACCGCGTCGGCATTGGCGCCCATCATCTTCAGCACCTGCCCGGTGACCGAGGTATCGGTGCGGGCGAAGCGCTCGTTGGCAACCACCTTGATCTTGCGCAGCTCGGCGACCTTGGCGAATTCCTGCGCCCAGCTGTCGCCATAGGCATCCGCGAAGCCGATGAACGCCACCGTCTTCACGTTGTTGTTGCTCATGTGCTCGGCAATGGCGGTGGCCATGTGCGAGTCGTTCTGCGGGGTCTTGAAGACCCACGCGCGCTTGGCGTCCATCGGCTCGATGATGCGGGCCGAGGCCGCCATGGTGATCATCGGGGTCTCGTTCTCGGCCACCACGTCGACCATCGCCAGCGAATTGGGCGTGACGGTCGAACCGACCATCACGTCGACCTTGTCTTCGCTGATCAGCTTGCGCGTGTTCTTGACCGCCGTGGTCGTGTCCGAGGCATCGTCCAGCACGATGTACTCGATCTTCTTGCCCGCGATCTCCTTGGGCATCAGCGTGAAGGTGTTCTTTTCCGGAATGCCCAGCGATGCCGCCGGACCGGTGGCCGACACCGTCACCCCGACCTTGACCTGCGCCTGGGCGGCCCCGGCAACCAGGCTGGCCGCAGCGATTGCCAGCAGGCTGGCGCGCTTGAAATCCATCTTGTCTCCTTCGGTTCCTGAAACGGAAAGGCATCCGTCCGGCGTCCGCCGGCGGATGCCCCTTTTTTTGGACCCCTCGGGTCAACGCAGGCACATCGCCGGCACCTGCGCTACAACCAGGAGCGACACCGGGCCGCTCCCCATTTCCCGTCCACGCCACTCCCCCGGAAAGGCGCTTCGGCGATTCACCGACCGTGCGGTCGGGAATGCGGATCGAGTCTATCACAGCGCCCTGGCGCGAACAGCGAGGATTAACCCGCATCGCGCGCCCAGCCTGGCTTTGCCGTCAGCGGATGAAGGCGTCCCAGGCGGTCTTCAGGATCAGCGCGCTGACCACCACGATGAATACCTTGCGCACGAAGGCGCTGCCATGGCGCAGCGCCAGCTTGCTGCCCACCTGGCTGCCGGCGACGTTGGCCACCGCCATCACCAGGCCCAGCTGCCACCAGATATGGCCCTTGCTGGCGAGCAGCAGCAGTGCCGCCAGGTTGGTGGCCAGGTTGACCAGCTTGGTCGACGCCGCCGCGTGCAGGAAGTCATAGCCAAACACCCGCACGAACACGATCATCAGGAAGCTGCCGGTGCCCGGCCCGAACACGCCGTCATAGAAGCCCAGCACGGCACCGGCCAACAGCGCCGCGCCGCGTTCGCCCCAGCCGCTCAGCGTGGGCGCGTGCTCGGCACCCAGGTCCTTCTTGGCAACGGTGTAGACCAGCAGCGCCACCAGCACGAACGGCAGCGCCTTGCGCAGCGGCTCGGCCGGGATCATGGTCAGCGCCCAGGCACCGGCCATCGAGCACGCAAAGGCCGCCACCACGGCCGGCGCGGTCGCGCCCCAGTAAATGCGCACGCTGCGGCCGTAGCGCAGCGCCGCGCTGGCGGTGCCGGCGATCGAACCGACCTTGTTGGTGCCGAGCAGCGTGGCCGGGGCGAGGTTGGGATAGGCCGAAAACAGCGCCGGGATCTGGACCAGCCCGCCGCCGCCGGCGACCGCGTCGATCAGCCCGGCAAGAAAGGCGGCGACCGCCAGGAATGCGAATTCCGTCATTGCAGAAAAGCGAAAAGGGAAAAGGAAAAAGGGAAAAGCAGGAAAGCCGGGACAGCGGCGCCGGCGCACGGCCGGGCGCGGCGGATCAGCCCAGTACCTTGGCCGTCGGCACCAGGCTGCGGTGCCACATGCCGTTGACATGCAGGCAGAATCCCGGCGGCGCGCCGCCGTGACCGGCCACCAGGCCGGGGGCCAGCAGTGCATGGCGGATGCCGTGGGCGCGGCCCCAGTCGGCCAGCGTGGCGCAGCAGGCGTCCAGGCAGGCACGGCGGGTGGCCCCGTCAAGTTCAGGCCGTACCCACCACTCGCTGGCGCAGGCCGCGAAGCCCGCAAGCTCGAGGCTGGGCAGCAAGGCCGCCGGCAGGCAGGCCAGCAGGCCGCCGCCGTCCGGTGCGTCGCAAGCCAGCAGGCAGATGCCGCGCCCTGACTGGGCCAGTAGTTCGCCCAGCATCAGTTGCCGCGCGCGTGCGGCGGGCACGGGCAACGGCGCAATGTGGTCCAGCCACGCCGATACCAGCGCAGCGTCGGCGCCCTGTCCCAGGCGTACCTGGACCTGCGGCGCGATGGCGCCGCCATGGTCTGGCGTGGCTGGGGTGGGATCAGGGGGAACGGTGGCGGACATGGGCGGGCAGCGAAGCGCGCCCGCATTGTCGCATGCGTGAGGCTGCCAGGTGATGCCGATGCGGCATGAGCGCCCCAAAACGGGGCGAAGGCGTCACAACGCGGGCGGAAAGCCCAAATGAAAAAAGCGTTGCCGAGGATCACCCGGCAACGCCCTTTATTTATAACGCTGCTACCCGACACCGGGTGCGCGCCTGTCGTCTCCTCGCTTCCGCCTCCATTTAACCTGCGAAAACCGTATATGGAATGTAACGAAGCGGTGCATCGAGGACAAGCTAGAAAAAACCCTAGCCCCAGAATCGGGCATGTCGACCCACGATCACTCCTTGCGCCCGGCGTGTCCGCCGAAGCGCGCCAGCAATTCGCCCATGATGCCACGCCGGAAGGTCAGCACGCAGATCACGAAGATCACGCCGGTCACCATCGTCACCGACTCGCCCAGCGTGCCGAACCACGAGATCCCGGTCACCGACGCCAGGAAGTTGCCGATGTCGCCCAGCTTGTTCTCGAGCGCGACGATCACGAAGGCGCCGACGATCGGGCCCGACAATGTGCCCAGGCCACCGACCAGCGTCATCAGGATCACCGAGCCCGACATCGACCAGTGCACGTCGGTCAGGGTCTCGAAGCCCAGCACCAGCGCCTTGATCGATCCCGCCAGCCCCGACAGCGCCGCCGACAGCACGAACGCGGTCAGCTTGAAGCGGTCGACGTCATAGCCCAGCGACACCGCGCGCGGCTCGTTCTCCTTGATCGCCTTCAGGATCTGGCCGAACGGCGAATGCACCGTGCGCACGATCAGCGCGAAGGCCGCGACGATGATGGCCAGCGCCACGTAGTACAGCGTCAGGTCATCCGACAGCGACAGCACGCCGAACAGCTTGCCGCGCGGAATGCCCTGCAGCCCGTCCTCGCCGCCGGTGAACGGCGCCTGCAGGCAGATGAAGAACAGCATCTGCGCCAGCGCCAGCGTGATCATCGAGAAGTAAATGCCCTGGCGCCGGATCGCCAGCGATCCCACCACGTAGCCGATCAGCGCGCCCGCGCCGGTGCCCAGGATCAGGCCGATCTCGGGCGTCACGCCCCACACCTTCATGGCATGGCCGGCAGCGTAGCCGGCGCCGCCGAAGAAGGCCGCATGGCCGAACGACAGCAGTCCGGTGTAGCCGATCAGCAGGTTGAAGGCGCACGCAAACAGCGCGAAGCACAGCACCTTGAGCACGAACACCGGATACGCCCCGGCCAGCGGCGCCGCCAGCAGTGCCAGCAGCAGCAATCCGTACAACAGTTTCTTCTGCACGCCTTGTCCCTTTCCTGCCTTGCCTGCATTGGCCGCCACGGTGGCTGGCGTCGATGATGTCGAGGGTGCGCTCATCACTTCTCCTTGCCGAACAGCCCGGCCGGGCGCAGCAGCAGCACGATCACCATGATGAAGAACACCACGGTCGACGATGCTTCCGGATAGAACACTTTGGTCAGGCCTTCGATCACGCCAAGCCCGAGGCCGGTCAGGATCGAGCCCATGATCGAACCCATGCCGCCGATCACCACCACCGCGAACACGATGATGATCAGGTTCTGCCCCATCAGGGGCGAGATCTGGATCACCGGTGCGGCCAGCACGCCGGCAAACGCGGCCAGCGCCACGCCGAAGCCGTAGGTCAGCGTCACCATCAGCGGCACGTTGACGCCGAAGGCCTCGACCATCTTGGGGTTCTCGGTGCCGGCGCGCAGGTAGGCGCCCAGCTTGGTCTTCTCGATCACGTACCAGGTGGCGAAGCACACCACCAGCGACGCCACCACGACCCAGGCGCGATAGTTCGGCAGGATCATGAAGCCGAGGTCAGTCGCGCCCTGCAGCACGTCCGGCGTCGAGTACGGCAGCCCCGACACGCCGTAGGCCGAGCGGAAGATGCCTTCGATCACCAGCGTGATGCCCAGCGTCAGCAGCAGGCCGTAGATGTGGTCGAGCTTGTAGATCCAGCGCAGCATGGTCTTCTCGATCACCACGCCCAGCGCGGCAACGACCAGCGGCGACAGCAGCAGCATGAGCCAGTAGTTCAGCCCGGCGTACTCCATGCCCATCCAGGCCAGCACCGCGCCGAGCATGAAGAGCGCGCCGTGCGCGAAGTTGATGACGTTGAGCAGGCCGAAGATCACCGCCAGGCCCAGGCTCAGCATCGCATAGAAGGCGCCGTTGACCAGCCCCAGCAAGAGCTGGGAAAGCATGGCCGGCAAAGGGATTCCGAAGATGTCCATGGGCATCGATTCTGGTTGTTGGCAGACACCAAGCGGAGCCAACGGTTTTGGGTGCGCCAAAGCCGCCGAGCTAGCCTGCGCAAGGTGTTCTCCCTCTCCCCTCACGGGGAGAGGGTTGGGGTGAGGGGCGGCTTAGCGGGGATCCACATCAAGCGAAGCCTTCGGTGTGTTCCGGCATGGCGGCCCTGGCAAGGCCAACGGTGTCAGCCCACCCGGCCTCAGCCTTTGACGCTCAAGCCCTCACCCCTGCCCCTCTCCCGCTCGCGGGAGAGCGGAGCAAACTGCCGGCTCGTTAACCGCCCAAGCCGGCCTTCCTACTTACTTCTTCAACATGGCGCACTTCGACTCGGCCACCGTGGTGAAGGCCTGGTCGCCCGGGATGGTCGCGACCACCTTCAGGTAATCCCACGGCTTCTTCGATTCGGCCGCGGTCTTCACCTGCATCAGGTACATGTCGTGGATGCCACGGCCGTCCTGGCGGATATAGCCCTTGGTGTAGAAGTCGTTGATCTTCATCTTCTTGAGTTCCGCCATGACCTTGTCCGGATCGTCGGTCTTGGCGGCTTCGACGGCCTTCAGGTAGGTGCTGGCCGCCGAGTAATCCGCGGCCTGCAGGCTGCTCGGCATCTTCTTCATCTTGCCGAAGAAGCGGTTGGCGAACTTGCGGGTGTCGTCGTTCATGTCCCAGTACCAGCTGTCGGTCATCAGCAGGCCTTCGGTGTTCTTCAGCCCGAGGCTGTGGACATCGTTGATGAACATCAGCAGGCCGGCGATCTTCATCGACTTGGTGATGCCGAATTCCTTGGCCGCCTTGATCGCGTTGATGGTGTCGCCGCCGGCGTTGGCCAGGCCCAGGATCTGCGCCTTGGACGACTGCGCCTGCAGCAGGAACGACGAGAAGTCAGATGCCGACAGCGGATGGCGCACCTGCCCCGCCACCGTGCCGCCGTTGGCCTTGACCACCGCGGCGGTGTCGCTTTCGAGCGAGTGGCCGAAGGCGTAGTCGGCGGTCAGGAAGAACCACGACTTGCCGCCCTGCTTGACCACCGCGCTGCCCGTGCCCTTGGCCAGCGCGACCGTGTCATAGGCATAGTGCACCGTGTACGGCGAGCACTCTTCGTTGGTCAGGCGAGCGGTGCCGGCGCCGATGTTGATGTAGACGCGCTTCTTCTCGGAAGCGACCTTGTTCATCGCCAGCGCGGTGCCCGAGTTGGTGCCGCCCAGCAGCATGTCCAGGCCTTGCTGGTCCATCCATTCGCGCGCCTTCGAGGCGGCGATGTCGGCCTTGTTCTGGTGGTCGGCCGAGACGATCTCGATGGGCTTGCCCAGCACCTTGCCGCCGCGATCCTCGATCGCCATCTTGATGGCTTCGAGGCCGCCGGGGCCGTCGATATCGGCATACAGGCCCGACATGTCGGTGATGTAGCCGATCTTGACGGTGTCGCCCGATACCTGTGCGGCAGCGCCGAAGGACACCGCACCCATGGCAATGGCCGCCATCGCGGCCGCGAGCCGAGTCTTTTTCATTTCCCTGTCTCCTGATTTGCGGCGGCGTGCGCGCCACCCGTTCCTGCCAACAAGCAACCATCGATCCGCATTGCGCGGATCAGACCCCGAGCAATTCATGCAGCACCGGCATCTTGGCCTGCAGCTCGCTGGCCGCGAAGCGTTCGACGATGGTGCCGTGCTCCATCACGTAGAAGCGGTCCGCCAGCGGCGCGGCAAAGCGGAAGTTCTGCTCCACCATCACCACCGTGTACCCCTTCTGCTTGAGCATCCGGATCATGCGCGCCAGCGCCTGCACGATCACCGGTGCCAGCCCTTCCGAGATCTCGTCGAGCAGCAGCAGGTTGGCGCCGGTGCGCAGGATGCGCCCGACCGCCAGCATCTGCTGCTCGCCGCCCGACAGGCGCGTGCCCTGGCTCTGGCGGCGCTCCTTCAGGTTCGGGAACATCTCGTAGATCTCGGCCTCGCTCATGCCGGAGTCCTTGCCTTTCAGCTGCGGCGGCAGCATCAGGTTCTCTTCGCATGAGAGGCTGGAGAAGATGGCGCGCTCTTCCGGGCAATAGCCGATGCCGTAGTGCGCGATCTTGTGCGTGGGCAGGCCGATGGTCTCGTGGCCATTGACCCGGATCGAGCCCTTGCGCGCCCCGGTCAGGCCCATGATCGCGCGCAGCGTGGTGGTGCGCCCGGCGCCGTTGCGGCCCAGCAGCGTGACCACCTCGCCCGGGTTCACGGTCAGGTCGACGCCGTGCAGGATGTGCGATTCGCCGTACCAGGCGTGCAGGCCCTTGATTTCCAGGGCGGGAGTATTGGCTGTGCTCATGGTGTCGTCCCCGGCCTCAGTGCGCGCCCTGCAGTTCCGCGTCGGCGGTGCCCATGTAGGCCTCCATCACCCGCGGGTCCTTCGACACTTCCGCATACGGGCCTTCGGCCAGCACCGCGCCACGCTGCAGCACCGTGATCTTGTCGGCGATCGACGAGACCACGCTCATGTTGTGCTCCACCATCAGGATGGTGCGCCCCGCCGAGACCTGCTTGATCAGCTGCGTGACGCGGTCCACGTCCTCGTGGCCCATGCCCTGCGTGGGTTCGTCCAGCAGCATCAGCTCGGGCTCCATCGCCAGCGTGGTGGCGATCTCCAGCGCGCGCTTGCGCCCGTACGGCAGGTTCACCGTGAGCGTATCCGCGAACTCGGTCAGGCCGACCTGCTCGAGCAACTCCATGGCGCGGTCGTTGAGCACGTCGAGCGAACGCTCGCTGCGCCAGAACTGGTACGCCGTGCCCAGTTGCCGCTGCAGGCCGATGCGCACGTTCTCCATCACTGTCAGGTGCGGGAACACCGCCGAGATCTGGAACGAGCGGATCACGCCGCGCCGCGCAATCTGCGCCGGCTTTTCCCGGGTGATGTCGATGCCGTTGAATAGGATGGTGCCGGTGGTCGGCTCCAGGAACTTGGTGAGCAGGTTGAAGCAAGTGGTCTTGCCCGCGCCGTTGGGGCCGATCAACGCATGGATCGAGCCGCGACGCACCCGCAGGTTGACGTCGCTCACCGCCGTGAACCCCTTGAACTCCTTGGTGAGGTTCCGCGTTTCCAGGATGGTTTCCTGCTGGTTCATGTCTCCTGCCCGCCCTCTTGCTGTACTGCCGGGGTGATGCCCGGCACTGACAATGGTCCGAACCGGCCTTGTAGGCCCTTACTGCCGCTTGTTCCGTCAGGCTCGCCGTGGTTACCGGCCATGCCCGCGGGTTTTATCTGTGCGGGGCGGCTCCCGCGCGGGTTGCAGCGGCGGCATGGTATGTGCGGCCGAAGCACCCTGTGAGGCGTCTATTGTGTGCGCCTGTTGCATCGCAAAACATCGGGGTTTGCACTATGAAACATGAACCAAGTGTCAGTTTTTTGGCGGCCGAATAAGCGGCGCACAAGCCACACGACCACCGCCCCGCCGGCGATCATGCGACGTGGCGCTTCAAGCGCTTGTGGCTACTGTCACCGGCACCGGACTGGCTTGCGCCAGCGCCTGCGCCGGGCTTGCCACTTCGGTGGCCAGGTCGCGCTGCCTGCGGTCTTCGCGGATCATGTCACTGGCGCGCTCGGCGATCATGATGGTCGGCGAGTTGGTGTTGCCCGAGGTGATCAGCGGCATCACCGAGGCATCGACCACGCGCAGCCCCTGCACGCCCAGCACGCGCAGCCGATGGTCGACCACCGCCATGGGATCGTCGGCGCGGCCCATCTTGCAGGTGCCCACGGGATGAAAGATGGTGGTGCCGATATTGCCGGCGGCCTCGGCCAGTTCTTCGTCACTCTGGAAGGCTGGCCCCGGCAGCCATTCCTCGGGCCGGTACGGCGCCAGCGCCGGCGACGCGACGATGCGGCGCGTAAGCCTGATCGAATCGGCGGCCACCTTGCGGTCCTCGTCGGTCGACAGGTAGTTGGGCGCGATCACCGGGGCCTGGCGGAAGTCAGCGCTGCCGGCATGCACGCTGCCGCGCGAGGTCGGGCGAAGGTTGCAGGCGCTGGCGGTAAAGGCGTTGAAGGCGTGGAGCGGATCGCCAAATTTGTCCAGCGACAATGGCTGCACGTGGTATTCGATGTTCGGTCGCGACTGCGCCGGATCCGAGCGCGCGAACGCACCCAGCTGCGATGGCGCCATGCTCATCGGCCCGCTCTGGTTGAAGGCGTACTGCACGCCGATGCAGAACTTGCCCCACAGGCTGGCGGCGCGTGTGTTCAGCGTGCGCACGCCGTCGACCTTGACCACGCTGCGCAACTGCAGGTGGTCCTGCAGGTTCTCGCCAACGCCGGGCAGTGCGTGGCGCACCGGAATGCCCAGCGCCTGCAGCCGTTCAGGCTGGCCGATGCCGGACAACTCCAGCAACTGCGGCGTGTTGACCGCGCCCGCGGCGAGAATCACCTCGAGCGTGGCCGCCGCCGCGTGCGCGCGGCCGCCGCCCAGATAGTTGACGCCGGTGCAGCGGCGCCCGTCGAAGCTCAGCCCGCTCACCTGCGCGCCGGTGACAATGGTCAGGTTGGGCCGCTCCGAGGCCCGCCGCAGGAACGCCTTGGCGGTGTTCCAGCGGATGCCGCGGCGCTGGTTCACTTCGAAGTAGCCGACGCCGAAATTGTCGCCGCGGTTGAAATCGTCGGTGCGCGGGATGCCCGCTTGCTCGGCGGCGTCGGCAAAGCGCTCGAGGATGTCCCAGCGCAGCCGCTGCCCCTCCACGCGCCATTCGCCGCCGGCGCCGTGGAATTCACTCGGCCCCCGGTGATGGTCTTCGCTGCGCTTGAACAGCGGCAGCACGTTGTCCCAGCGCCAGCCGTCGTCGCCGGTCAGCCGCGCCCACTCGTCATAGTCCTCGCGCTGGCCGCGCATGTAGATCATGCCGTTGATCGACGAGCAGCCGCCCAGCACGCGACCGCGCGGATAACCCAGCGAGCGCCCGTTCAGCCCCGCTTCGGCTTCGGTGCGATAGAGCCAGTCGGTGCGCGGGTTGCCGATGCAGTAGAGATAGCCCACCGGAATGTGGATCCAGTGGTAATCGTCCTTGCCGCCGGCTTCCAGCAGCAGCACGCTGACGTCCGGGTCCTGCGTCAGCCGGTTCGCCAGGACACAGCCGGCCGAACCGGCCCCCACGATGATGTAGTCGAATGTCTCCATGGCGCTTGTTATGGTGATGGTCTGGTTTATTTCGCCACCGGCATGGTGAACTCCGCGCCCTTGGCGATCGAATCGGGCCAGCGCTGCATCACGCTCTTGTAGCGCGT
>NZ_JAYLVT010000015.1:0-46723 GCF_035818815.1 Cupriavidus sp. SS-3 | reverse complement strand
ATCGCGGGCATGCCGATCCTGGAGGCGTACAAGGCCAAGACCATCATCGTCAACAAGCGCTCGATGGCCGCCGGCTATGCCGGTCTGGACAACGAGCTGTTCTATATGGACAAGACCATGATGGTGTTCGGCGACGCCAAGAAGGTGGTCGAGGACATGTTCAAGGCGGTCGACTAAGGTCGCACAGCCGCTCCGGCCCGCGCCCCGGGGGCGCGGGCTTTCGTGGTTCCGGCGCGGTTCACCGCCCTGGCCCGCCGGCCCTGCTGGAACAAGGGCCGCGCCCCGTCCCTCCCCCGCCGCAGGCGGCCCCGGCCGCAAGGCGTGCCTTGCAAGGCAGCCACGGCGCGCTATACTGGCCTGCGAATACGCACGCTGGCTTGCCACTTGCGCCACGCCTGTGCCAACCCCTGCCCGCCGCTCCATGACCTTCAATCCGCACGACAGGAATCTGTCGGTCTTCCATCACCCGGTCCTGACTGTCCTTGTGGATGACAGCAAGTCCTTCATCGACAGCCTGGCGTTCCAGATGGATGCCGCGCGCGGGGTGATCACCTTCACCGATCCGCGCGAAGCGCTGCAGTGGATCCGCGAAGCCTACGCCACCCGCTTCCCGGGTTTCCTGCCGGTGCGCGTCACCCACGACGACCTGACCTTCCTGACCGAGCGCCGCACGGTCCAGCTCGACATCGACCGCATCTACCGCCAGATCCACGACGTCAACCGCTTCCTGCAGCCCGGCGTGGTGGTGGTCGACTATTCGATGCCGCAGATGGACGGCCTGGAATTCTGCCAGGCGTTGCAGGACCTGCCGTGCAAGACCATCCTGCTGACCGGCACCGCCGATGAAAGCATCGCCGTGCAGGGCTTCAACCACGGGCTGATCGACCGCTATGTGAAAAAACACGACAGCAATATGGTGGAGCGGCTGGACCAGGAAATCGAGGCCATGCAGCAGGCGTACTTCGCCACGCTGTCGCGCACGCTGCGCGAGCTGCTGACGCGGCATTCGTTCTCGTTCCTGTCCGATCCGGCCATGACCGAGCGCGTGCGCCAGCTGACCGCGCGCTACGGCTTTGTCGAGTACTACCTGTACCCTAATCCCGCCGGCATCCTGCTGCTGACCGCGCAGGGCCACGCCACCCTGATGGTGATCGAGACCCGCGCCGGGCTGATGACGCAGGTGGAATCGGCCGAGGCCTACGATGCCCCCGCCGCGCTGATCGAAGGCCTGCGCGAAGGCCGGCTGGTGCCCTTCTTCTGGCCCGGCAACGGCATGTACACGCCGGCCTGCGTCGACTGGGAACAATACTGCCTGCCGGCCGAGCGCTGCGAAGGCAGGGAAGAATTCTTCTACGCGCTGTTCGACCTGCCGCGCCACCTGCTGCAGGAGCCGGTGGTCAGCCTGCAGAGCTTCCTGGCGGACTTCAGCCGCAACCCGGACGCGCTGACGGGGCGCAAGCGCCCCTGACGCCACAGCACCGGTGCGCAGCCGGGGTCAGTCCGCCTGCTGCGTCCGGTTGGCGCCGCGCACCATGTCGAAACGGAACAGCCGGCACTCGATATTGCCGTTGTAGAGCGGCGTGCGGCGCGATTCCTTCAGCCGCAGCCGGCGCGGGAAGCCCAGGTCGCCGGTGAACACCCACGCCTGCCAGCCCGCGAAATGCTGCTTCAGGGTGGTGGCAAAGGCGCTGGCAAACTGGTTGGCGGCGGCCTCTTCCACCTCGTCACGCGGCTGTTCGTCTTCCGGCGCGCGGCGCTGCCCACGCACCGCAATGCGCTCGCCGTACGGCGGATTCATCAGCAGCAGGCCCGGCTCGTCATAAGGCGGCTGCACGAAGCGTGCGTCGACCTGCTTGGTGCGCGCCTCGCCCGGCAGGCCGGCGCGTTCCCAGTTGGCGCGCGTGATCGCCAGCATGTCGGTGGAGATGTCCGAACCGACCACCTGCAGCTCATCGGCAGAGGCCAGCATGCGGGCGCGCTGCGCGTCCGACTTCAGCTTCTGCCACGCCTTGGTATCCATGCCCTTGAGCCATTCGAAGGCAAAGCTGCGGCTGCCGCCGGGCGCGATGCCCAGCGCCACCTGCGCGGCCTCGACCAGGAAGGTGCCGCTGCCGCACATCGGATCGTAGAAGGGCCGGAAGGTCTGGCCCGGCACCCAGCCCGCCAGGCGCAGGATGCCGGCCGCCAGGTTTTCCTTCAGCGGGGCCTCGCCCTTCTCGGTGCGCCAGCCGCGCTTGAACAGCGGCTCGCCGCTGGTGTCGAGATACAGCGTGCAGTCGCGCTCGGTCAGGTGGGCGTAGATGCGCACATCCGGGCTTACGGTGTCGACGCTCGGCCGGGCGCCCAGCCGCTCGCGCATGGCATCGCATACGCCGTCCTTGACTCGCAGCGCGGTGAAATTGAGGCTGCGCAGCGGCGACTTGTGCGACGTAATATCCACGCGCAGCGACTCGTCGGGCGAAAACCACTGCTCCCAGCGCACCCCGCGCGCCAGCGTGTAGATGTCGTCCTCGTGCCGGTAGCCGCGCGCCGCGACACGCATCAGTACCCGGCTGGCAATGCGCGAATGCAGGTTGACCGCATAGGCGGCAGCCATCTCGCCCGAGAAGTTCACGCCGCCCGGCACTTCCTGGTGCACCGCGAACGGCGCCAGCGCGGCCACGCCCGGCATCGCGGCGATCTCGCGCAGCTCTTCGGCGAGCGCGCTCTCCAGGCCGCGCGGGCAAGGGGCAAAGAAGGCTTGGGTCATGAGAGGGATTCCTGCAAACAAAAACGTCCGCCGTGGCGGACGGGGAAGTAACGGTAGCTTAGGTCAGGCCGCGGCCAGCGCGCGGTCGAGAAAGTCGAGGCGGTCCTGGCCCCAGAACGGCTCGCCGTCGTACACGTACCACGGCGCGCCGAACACGCCGGCAGAGATCGCCTCCTGCGTGTTCTGCGCATAGGCGGCCTGCACCGACTGGGCCTCGCTCGCCCTGACCAGGCCGGCGCCATCGAGGCCGGCCTCGTCGGCAATCTGCGCCAGCGTGGCGGCATCGGCGATATTGCGCTGCTGCGCCCACACCGCCGCGCCGATCGCGCCGGTCAGTGCCATCGCGCGCGCGGTGCCGTGCGCCAGCTGCGCGGCAATGACCAGCTTGCTGGCGGCGTCACCGGACACCGGGAAGAACGTCGGCTCGAGGTTCAGCGGGATGTTCAGGAACGCGCTCCAGCGCCTGAGCTCGACCAGCCGGTAAGCCTGCCGCTGCGGCGGACGCTGCGCCAGCGGCAGCCCGCCGGAGACCGAGAACACTTTGCCGAGGTCGCACGGCTTCAGGTTCACCTGCACGCCGTGGCGCGCGGCGATATCGCTGAAACGGGCATGGCCCATGTAGACATACGGCGATTGCGGCGTCAGGTAGTAGTCGACCAGCTTGCTCATGTTGGTATCCGCGACGGAATCAGGCTGCAATATAAAGGCGAAATAAACGCGAAACGCGGCCAGCCTCAGAACGGCTTGACCACGACCAGGATCACCACCGCCAGCAGCACCAGCACCGGCAGCTCATTGAACCAGCGATAGAACTTGTGCGAGCGCGCGTTGCGCCCCGCCTCGAACTTGCGCAGCAGCACGCCGCAGCCGTGGTGGTAGCCGATCAGGACCAGCACCAGCGCCAGCTTGGCATGCATCCAGCCCTGCCCGGGGCCGCGGCCGATGCCGTAGCCCAGGTACAGCCACAACCCGAACACCACCGCCGGCACCGCCAGCATGGTCATGAAGCGGAACAGCTTGCGCGCCATCAGCAGCAGGCGCTGCGTGCCGGCGGCGTCGGTCTCCATCGCCAGGTTGACGAAGATGCGCGGCAGGTAGAACAGGCCGGCGAACCACGAAACGACGAAGACGATATGCAGCGCTTTGACCCAGAGCATCGGCGGACAGACCTTGGCTTGCAGTGGTTATTGTTGTTGGCGGCCCGGCGCTTCAGGTCCGGATCTCGCCGTGCCCGAACACCACGTACTTGAGCGAGGTCAGCCCTTCCAGCCCGACCGGCCCACGCGCATGCAGCTTGTCGTTGGAGATGCCGATCTCCGCGCCCAGGCCATACTCGAAGCCATCGGCAAAGCGGGTCGAGGCATTGATCATCACGCTCGCTGAATCGACCTCGCGGATAAAGCGCATGCCCGCCGAGTAGTTCTCGGTGATGATCGAATCGGTATGGTGCGAGCCGTATTCGTTGATATGGGCGACGGCCTGGTCCAGTCCGGCCACCGTCTTGATGGCGAGGATCGGGGCCAGGTATTCCAGGCGCCAGTCTTCCTCGGCGGCATCGACCAGGCCGGTAAAGCCGGCGGCTTCCAGCGTGGCGCGGGTGGCCGGGCACACGCGCAGCTCGACGCCCTTCTGCTGGTAGATGCGGCACAGCGGCGGCAGCGCCGCGGCGGCGATGTCCCGCGACACCAGCAGCGTCTCCATGGTGTTGCACGGCGCGTAGCGCTGGGTCTTGGCGTTGTCGCAGACGCGCACCGCCTTGTCCAGGTCGGCCTCGGCGTCGATATAGACGTGGCAGATGCCGTCCAGGTGCTTGATCATCGGCACCCGCGCTTCTTCCATCAGCCGCGCGATCAGGCTCTTGCCGCCGCGCGGGACGATCACGTCGACGTATTCGGTCATGGTGATCAGGCGGCCGACCGCGGCGCGGTCGGTGGTCCCGATCACCTGCACCGCCTCGGACGGCAGGCCGGCCGCGGACAGGCCTTCGGCCACCAGCGCAGCCAGCGCGGTGTTGGATTCGATCGCCTCGGACCCGCCGCGCAGGATGGTGGCGTTGCCCGACTTCAGGCACAGCGCGGCGGCGTCGATGGTGACGTTGGGGCGCGACTCGTAGATGATGCCGATCACGCCCAGCGGCACGCGCATCTGGCCCACCTGGATGCCGGTCGGGCGGAACTTCATGTTCGAGATCTCGCCGATCGGGTCTGCCAGCGCGGCGATCTGCTCCAGGCCCGCGGCCATGGTGTCGATGGCCTTGTCCGACAGCGTCAGGCGGTCGACGAAGGCGGCGTCCTGGCCGTTGGCGCGGGCGCGCTCGACGTCGCGTGCGTTGACGGCCTTGAGCTTGTCGGCATCGCGGCGGATCGCCGCGGCGATGGTCAGCAGCGCACGGTTCTTGTCGGCGGTGGAGGCACGCGCCATCGCGCGCGACGCCGCGCGGGCCTGGCGGCCGACGCGGTCCATGTATTGGTTGAGGTCGAGCTCGGTCATGTCAGTGGCCGGGGGTGATGGCCGTCAATGTATGTTTTCTCCCTCTCCCGCTTGCGGGAGAGGGTTGGGGTGAGGGCGGGAGTCGCTACGAAGTACGGCTGTCGGTATGCCACCGCCTGCCCTCACCCCCTGCCCCTCTCCCGCAAGCGGGAGAGGGGAGCAAACCGCCAGGGGAGCAAGCCTTCCAGGCAGCCCCTAGCGCGCAATCATCAGCGCCAGCTGCTGCAGGCCGTCCCACGGCTCGGCCGGCAGCGGCGCGCTGCCTGGCGGCGGCAGGTCCTGCAGGCCCTTGACCTGGCGGTCCAGCCGCGCGGCCAGCGCCAGCGCCGCTTCCAGCCGGGGCTGCGCCAGGCGCTGCGCGGCCTGCGGCACCAGCCGCTCGCGCGGGCCCCAGACACGCAGCTCGCGCATCAGCACGCCCGCCGGCTTGCCGGCCGCGAGCCCTTGCCGGACCTTGGATAATACGCGAATTTCCTCGGTCAGCGCCCACAGCACCAGCACCGTGGCCTCACCCTCGCCGCGCAGCCCTTCGAGCATCCGCACCAGCCGCGGCACGTCGCCCGAGAGCATCGATTCCGACAGCTTGAACACGTCGTAGCGGGCCACGTTCAGCACCGCGTCGTGGACCTGGTCGAAGCTCAGTTCGCCGGGCGGGTACAGCAGTCCCAGCTTCTGGATCTCCTGGTGCGCCGCCAGCAGGTTGCCCTCGACCTTGTCGGCGATGAACTGCAGCGCGAGCCGGCCCGGCTCGCCGGCCTGCACGCGCTGCTGCTGCAGCGCGAGCCGCTCGCCGACCCACGCCGGCAAGCGGGTACGGTCCACGGTATCGACCTTGATCGACACGCCGGCGCCTTCCAGCGCCTGGAACCAGGCCGACTTGGACGCGGCAAAGTCCAGCCGCGGCAGCGTCACCAGCATCACCACGTCGGGCGACGCCTGCGCGGTCACGGCGCGCAGCGCCTCGCCGCCGTCCTTGCCGGGCTTGCCCGAGGGGATGCGCAGCTCGACGATCTTGCGGTCGCCGAACAGCGACATCGACTGCTGCGCCTCGACCAGCCGGCCCCAGTGGAAACCGCGCTCGGCCACCAGCACCTCGCGTTCGGAAAAGCCCGCTTCCCGCGCCGCGGCACGCAGGCGGTCGACCGCTTCCAGCACCAGCAAGTGCTCGTCGCCGTGCACCACGTACAGCGGCGCCAGCCCCTTGGCCTTGGCCTGGCGCAGGTGCGCGTCGAGCCCGTCGAGCTTGAGCTGCATGCCGTCAGCCGTGCCCGCTCAGATTGCCTTGACGGCGGCCAGCCGGCGCATCAGCTGCTGCACGATGTCGCGCTGCATGTCGCGGTACAACTGCTGCTCTTCGTAGTCCTTGGCGAGCGTATTGGCTTCGTTGTAGGTCAGGTCGCGCGTCAGCACCAGCTGCGACGGCGCGATCAGTTCCTTGCCGGCGGGATCGCGCAGGCGGAAGGTGAAGCGCTGGGTCAAGCGGTATTCACGCACCACGCCTTCGGTCGTGATCGACAGGATGGTCTTGGTGCGGGTGTCTTGCAGCACGTCCAGCAACGCGTCGGCCTCTTTCTGGTCGGCCACCACCTGGGTGTCCGAGCCGCCGCGGATGGCGCGGCGCAGGTCCGCGCCCATCAGCGAGTTGGGCGGGATGCCGATATACAGCCGCTTGAAGGCGAAGTCCGAGTTGCCGCGCAGATGGAAGCCGCAGCCGGCCAGCAGGCCGGTGGCCGGCACTGCCAGCAGTGCCGCGAGCAGCTTGCGGCGTCCCAGGTTCAGTCGCTTCATGGTTGGCGATTCCTTTGTCAGGTTCCGGCGGGCGGACGGCGCTGTCAAAGCACCACGTTGACCAGGCGGCCAGGCACCACCACGATCTTCTTGGGCGCCTTGCCTTCGGCGAACTTGGCCACGGTGTCGCTGGCGGCGGCGGTGGCCTCGATCGCGGCACGGTCGGCGTCGGCGGGCACGGTGATGCTGCCGCGCACCTTGCCGTTGATCTGCAGCACCAGCTCGATCTCGCTGCGCACCAGCGCGGCTTCATCGACCTGCGGCCACGGAGCGTCGAGCAGGTCGCCGGCCTCGGCGGCATAGCCCAGCTGCTCCCACAGGCCGTGGGTGATGTGCGGCACCACCGGGTACAGCACGCGCAACAGGATGCCGAAGCACTCGCGGCGCGCCGCCGGCGACGCGGTCTTGGCGTCGTCCAGCGCGTTCAGCATCTTCATGGTGGCGGACACCACGGTGTTGTACTGGATGCGCTGGTAGTCGTAGTTGGCCTGCTTGAGCACGCCGTGGATCTCGCGGCGCAGCTCGGCATCGTCCGCGCCCGGCGCGCCGGCGGCACCGTCGCGGATGGCGGCGGCGTTGGCATAGCCATGGTTCCACACGCGGCGCAGGAAGCGCGACGCGCCCTCCACGCCCGAACCGCTCCACTCCAGCTGCTGCTCGGGCGGCGCGGCGAACATCACGAACAGGCGAGCGGTATCGGCGCCGTACTGGTCGATCAGCGCCTGCGGGTCGATGCCGTTGTTCTTGGACTTCGACATCTTCTCGATGCCGCCGATCACCACCGGCTGGCCGTCGGCCTTCAGCGTGGCGCCCACCGGGCGGCCGCGCTCGTCGGTCTGCACGTCGA
This sequence comes from Cupriavidus sp. SS-3, assembly GCF_035818815.1. Lineage (NCBI taxonomy): Bacteria > Pseudomonadati > Pseudomonadota > Betaproteobacteria > Burkholderiales > Burkholderiaceae > Cupriavidus > Cupriavidus sp. SS-3. The sequence continues at coordinate 38,849 of NZ_JAYLVT010000015.1, read as the reverse complement.
CATCGGCCGGGTTGTACCAGTGCTTCTTGCCCGAGGCGTCTTCGCGGTAGAAGGTCTCGTTCAGCACCATGCCCTGCGTCAGCAGGTTGGTGAACGGCTCGTCGAACTTGACCAGGCCCAGGTCGCGCATGACCTTGGTCCAGAAGCGCGCGTACAGCAGGTGCAGGATCGCGTGCTCGATGCCGCCGATGTACTGGTCCATCGGCATCCAGTAGTCGTTGCGGGCATCGACCATGGTGGCCGCGTCCGGGCAGGTATAGCGCATGTAGTACCAGCACGAATCGATGAAGGTATCCATCGTGTCGGTCTCGCGGCGCGCCGGCTTGCCGCACGACGGGCAGGTGCACTGCAGGAAGCGCGGGTCCTTGGCCAGCGGGTTGCCGGTGCCGTCCGGCACCAGGTCTTCGGGCAGCACCACCGGCAGGTCCTGCTCGGGCACCGGCACCACGCCGCAGCTGTCGCAGTGGATCAGCGGGATCGGCGTGCCCCAGTAGCGCTGGCGCGAGATGCCCCAGTCGCGCAGGCGCCAGGTGGTCTTCTTCTCGCCCAGGCCCATCGCGCCCAGGTCGGCGGCGATGGCTTCGACCGCGGCCTGGTAGCCGAGGCCGTCATACTTGCCGCTGTGGACGCAGGTGCCGTTTTCCTTGTCGCCGTACCATTCCTGCCAGGCGTCGGTCGAATACGGCTGGCCCTTCACGTCGATCACTTGCTTGATCGGCAGGCCGTACTTGTTGGCGAAGGCGAAGTCGCGCTCGTCGTGCGCGGGCACGCCCATCACGGCGCCGTCGCCATAGCTCATCAGCACGTAGTTGCCGACCCACACGTCGACCTTGTCGCCGGTCAGCGGGTGCACCACCTGCAGGCCGGTCGGCATGCCCTTCTTCTCCATGGTCGCCATGTCGGCTTCCATGACCGAGCCATGCTTGCATTCGTCGATGAAGGCGGCCAGTTCGGGGTTGTTCAGCGCGGCGTGCGTGGCCAGCGGGTGCTCGGCGGCGACCGCGCAGAAGGTCACGCCCATGATGGTGTCGGCGCGCGTGGTGAAGACGTAGAGCTTGCCGTCGTGGATCGGCTTGCCGTCCTCGCCCGGGATGTCGTGGGTAAAGGCGAAACGCACACCCACGCTCTTGCCGATCCAGTTCTGCTGCATCACCTTGACGCGCTCGGGCCAGCCCAGCTGGTCCAGGTCGCCCAGCAGCTCCTGCGCATAGTCAGTGATGCGCAGGTAATACATCGGGATCTCGCGCTTTTCGACCACCGCGCCCGAGCGCCAGCCGCGGCCGTCGATGACCTGCTCGTTGGCCAGCACGGTCTGGTCGACCGGGTCCCAGTTGACGGTGCCGGTCTTGCGGTAGGCGATGCCCTTCTCCAGCATCTTCAGGAACAACCACTGGTTCCAGCGGTAGTAGTCCGGGCTGCAGGTGGCCACCTCGCGCGACCAGTCGATCGCCAGGCCCATCGACTGCATCTGCTTCTTCATGTAAGCGATGTTGTCGTAGGTCCAGGCGGCCGGCGCCACGCCGTTGTTCAGCGCCGCGTTCTCCGCCGGCATGCCGAACGCGTCCCAGCCCATCGGCATCAGCACGTTGTTGCCGTTCATGCGCAGGTAGCGCGCCATCACATCGTTGATGGTGTAGTTGCGCACGTGGCCCATGTGCAGCTTGCCCGACGGGTACGGCAGCATCGAGCAGGCGTAGAACTTGGGCTTCTCCTTGCCGTCGGCCCCGACCGCATGCTCCGACACGCGATAGGCGTCGATGGCTTGCCAGTGCTGCTGGGCGGCTTGTTCAACGGCGGAAGGAAGGTATTTGTCTTGCATGGTCGGGACAGCGGTCAAGGACAGCGTCTGCGCGGCAACTGGCCTGCCGGCATCCGGGAAGATTCGTTCGAAGGAAAGCGGCGGGCGCCAGTGTGGGCGCCCGCCCGGCGTGCAATGCTAAAGCAATCGATTATAACCGTGGCGGCAGCGCTGGCCGCCCGGGCCTGGCCTTACTTCAGGCCCAGCACGTCCTGCATGTCGAACAGGCCGGTCGGCTTGTCCGCCAGGAAACGGGCCGAGCGCACCGCGCCGTCGGCATACGACTGGCGACTCGACGACTTGTGGCTGATCTCGATGCGCTCGCCGATGCCGGCGAACATCACGGTGTGGTCGCCGACGATATCGCCGCCGCGGATGGTGGCAAAGCCGATCGAAGCGGGATCGCGCTCGCCGGTATGGCCTTCGCGGGCAAAGACGCCGCAGGTCTTGAGGTCGCGGCCCAGCGCATCGGCGATCACTTCGCCCATCTTCAGCGCGGTACCCGACGGGGCGTCGACCTTGAAGCGGTGGTGGGCCTCGATCACCTCGATGTCATAGCCGGTCGAAAGCAGTTTGGCCGCGACTTCCAGCAGCTTGAAGGTGGCATTGACGCCAACGCTGAAGTTGGCGGCAAAGACGATGCCGATCGATTTGGCGGCCTCGGCCAGCGCGGCCTTGCCGGCGTCGTCGAAGCCGGTGGTGCCGACCACCATCTTGACGCCGCGCTTCTTCGCCGCCTCCAGGTGCGCCAGCGTGCCTTCCGGACGGGTGAAGTCGATCAGGCAGTCCGCGCCGGCCAGGCCGGCTTCCAGGTCCGCCGTGATCGCGACGCCGGTGTTGCGGCCCAGGAACAGGCCCGCATCCTGGCCCAGCGCCGGCGAGCCCGGCACGTCGAGCGCACCCGACAGCTTCACGCCCTCGGTGTTCAGCACTTGTTCGATCAGCATGCGGCCCATGCGGCCCGATGCGCCTGCGATGGCGATGTTCATGGTGTCTGGCTCTGCGGAATATGCGCGGTGCGCGAAAGGGAAGCGAGCCGGCCATGCCTGGCCGGCGCGGAAAACCGGCAGCGCGCCGAAGCCGGCGCGCGTGATCGATCAGTTGGCGGCTGGCTTGGCCGCGTCGGCAGGCGCGGTGGCCTGGGCCGGAGCCGACGGCTCGGCGGCGGGCTGGGCCGCCTGCGCCGGTTGTGCGGGAGCGCCGGCCGCTTCCGGCTGCTGCGCCTGCCGCGGCACGAAGTTCTCGACCGTGGTCTGCTGCTCGGCCGGGGCCGCGGCCGCGGCCGCGCTGGTGGAGATCTTGCCCGGCGTCTGCTCCTTGAGCGCCTTCTTCATGCCGTCGATCTCGGCGATCAGCTCATACTCGGACGGCAGTTCGTCGCCGCCAAACTTGACCAGGCGGTCGCCGTCGAAGAACACCGTGTAGCGGCGCTGCTGCACCACCGAGGTATTGCCGCGGCGGAACGAAAACACATAATCCCAGCGGTTGGCGTGAAACACGTCGGTCAGCAGCGGCGTGCCGAGCAGGAACTTGACCTGGTCGCGGGTCATGCCCTCGCGCAGCTGCGAAGCGGCCTCGCGCGACACGAAATTGCCCTGCACGATGTTGATCCGGTACGGCGTGATGGCGTTGGCTACCTTGCGCGAAGTGGAATCGTAGGCCGAGCAGGCGCCGGCCAGCAGGGCCGCGGCCAGCAGGGAGACAACCAGCGTCGGACGCATGGCGGACGAACGGATAGAACGCATGGATCTCGTTTCCGGAGGGAAAGAAAAGTAACGCGGCAGAGAACGGGCTGCGCGGGCATGAAAACGGCGCAAAATGCGCCGATTGCACCACACGAGCGGATGGCATCTGCCGCCGCAACCACATGGGTCGGCAAGCTTGCCGGGCACGCGACGCCGACCTCTGGACATCGTCGGCACGAGCGACTTTTGCTGCCAAAACCCTTATGATTCAACTATCCAGACATTGTACTCTAGGGAGTCACCCACATGCCGAGTCCGGCGGACCTCAAGAATATCGGCCTGAAGGCGACCGTGCCCAGGCTGAAGATTCTTGAAATTTTTCAGACCAGCGAACAGCGTCACCTGAGCGCGGAAGACGTCTACCGCATCCTGCTCAACGAGCATATGGATATCGGCCTGGCCACCGTCTACCGCGTGCTGACCCAGTTCGAGCAGGCCGGCCTGCTGTCGCGCAACAACTTTGAATCCGGCAAGGCGATCTTCGAGCTCAACGAAGGCAAGCACCACGACCACCTGGTGTGCCTGGATTGCGGCCGGGTCGAGGAATTCTTCGATTCCGAGATCGAGCAGCGCCAGCAAAGCATTGCGCGCGAGCGCGGCTTTACCCTGCAGGAACACGCGTTGTCGCTGTACGGCAACTGCACCAAAACAAACTGTCCCCACAGACCCAAACGATAAGCAACCGCTCGCTCCCTTGCCGGAGCGCAGACGGACAACAAAAAACCGGCGCCAGGCGCCGGTTTTTTGTTGTGGCTTGCTGCCGCGGGTCAGCGCGCCTGCAGGTCCTGCAGGTCCTGCTCGCTCACCACCCGGGCCGGGCGTGCCTGCGGCAGGCCGACGAACTCGCCCACCACCTGGCGGAACAGGCCGCGCGCCCACACCAGCATCGGGTGTGTGTTGCGGCTGCGGTGCCAGAACATGTTCAGGCCGAGCGTGGTGTTCAGCTCCGCCGGCAGCGGGAAGGCCTTCAGACCGTAGGTTTCGCAGGCCATGTCCTTGGTCAGCGCATTGACGGTGAAGATCATGTCCGTCTGCGAGGCCAGTTCGGCCTGGGCGCGCCACGAATGGACCGTCAGCGAGGCGTTGCGCTTCAGGCCGCGCTGCTGCAGTGCGTAGTCGAGCGGGATCAGCGACGGCGCCGGGCGCCCCGAGCCGCCGGAGTGCGCCATGAAGATATGGCCGCAGTCCAGGTATTGCTCGAGCGTGCAGTGACCCTTGAGCACCGGATGGTCTTTGCGCGCGCACACCCACAGGTTCAGCGACGTCACCATTTCCTCGACGATCTCCGGATGGCGGGTCGGGAACGGCGAGAATCCCAGGTCGAGTTCATTGGCGCGCATCGACGCCACATCGGTCTCCCACGAATGGGACTCGACCAGCTTGATGTGCAGGTCCGGCGCCAGCGCCTTGATGCGCAGCACGAAACGGTTGAACACCGTGTCGCCCAGTTCCGCGGCAAAGCCGATGCTCAGCGTGCCGGTGGCGGTGGCCGGATCGAAGTTGTCCGCGTCGCCCTCGTTGATGGACGACCACAGGTCCAGCATGTCGCGGATCTTGGGTCCCAGCTCGAGCGCGCGCGGCGTCGGCGTCAGCCCGTGCGGGACGCGGATAAAGAGTGGATCGTCAAAGATTTCGCGCAGCCTGCCCAGCGAATGCGAGACCGCCGGCGCGGTCATGTGCATTTTCTCCGCCACGTAGGTGGCATTACGCTTGCTCAGCAGCTCGGTGAAGATCACTAGAAGCTTTGTGTCTACGTTCACCATGATCAGGCCCCCGGTCAGATTTTTCACAGCTAAGATGGCCCCACCACTTGCACTGGCTGCACATCAGATTTCAACAGCGTCTTAATAGTGTAAGAGGAAAAATCAGGCTCGGAAAGCAAATTCGGCATTTCTGGAATGGCCGTCCCTGGCATAACTTCGAAAAATTGCGCGATTTTGCCGCAATTGATCGTAGATGCGTACATTAGCGGCGGCGCAACCAGCACTTCAGCCTCAGCTATCCTCGACCTTAGGGTTCCACTTTTATCATTCTTTTCTGACGCAACTATTTCAGTCGCGCCAGCAGACCAGCATCCTGCCTGAAAAAAGAAAAACGCGCCCGCGGGCGCGTTTTCGTGAGCGCGGAAGGTGCGGATTACTTGGCCACCACGCGTGCCATTTCCAGGCACTTGTTCGAATAGCCCCACTCGTTGTCGTACCAGCTCACGACCTTGATGAAGGTGCCGTCCAGCGCGATGCCGGCTTCGGCGTCGAAGATCGAGGTGCGGGCATCGCCGCGGAAGTCGGTGGCGACCACCTTGTCTTCGGTATAGCCCAGCACGCCCTTCAGGGCGCCCTGGCTCTGGGCCTTCATCTCGGCGCAGATTTCTTCGTACGAGGCGGACTTTTCCAGCTCGACGGTCAGGTCGACCACCGACACGTCGGAGGTAGGCACGCGGAACGACATGCCGGTCAGCTTCTTGTTCAGCTGCGGGATCACCACGCCCACGGCCTTGGCAGCGCCGGTCGACGACGGGATGATGTTTTCCAGGATGCCGCGGCCGCCGCGCCAGTCCTTGTTGGACGGGCCGTCGACGGTCTTCTGGGTGGCGGTGGCAGCGTGCACGGTGGTCATCAGGCCGCGCTTGATGCCCCACTTGTCGTTCAGCACCTTGGCCACCGGGGCCAGGCAGTTGGTGGTGCAGCTGGCGTTGGAGATGATCGCCTCGCCCTTGTACGTGTCGTGGTTCACGCCGTACACGAACATCGGGGTGTCGTCCTTCGACGGGGCCGACATGATCACCTTCTTGGCGCCCGCGTCGATGTGCTTCTGCGCGCCTTCCTTGGTCAGGAAGATGCCGGTCGACTCGATCACCACGTCGGCGCCGACTTCGCCCCACTTCAGCTCGGCCGGATCCTTCACCGCGGTCAGGCGGATCTTCTTGCCATTGACGACCAGCGTGTTGCCGTCGACCGACACTTCGCCGTCAAAGCGGCCGTGCACCGAGTCGTACTTCAGCATGTAGGCCAGGTAGTCGGGCTCGAGCAGGTCGTTGATGGCAACGACTTCGATGTCCTTGAAGTTGGCGGCGGCGGCGCGGAACACCATGCGCCCGATGCGGCCGAAGCCGTTGATGCCGATCTTGATGGTCATGACTGTCTCTCCTGAGGATCGATTGAAACCGGTGGGCGCCGCGTCTGCCACGCGGCGCACCGCGCGGCTCCAGCGCCCGGATGCTTAGATAAGGGTGTCCTTCACCGTACGGACCACGTTTTCGACGGTAAAGCCGAAGTGCTTGAACAGCACGCCGGCCGGGGCCGATTCGCCGAAGGTGTCGATGCCCACTACCGCCTGGACCTGGTACTTCCACCAGAAGTCCGTCACGCCCGCCTCGACCGCCACGCGCGGCACGCCGGCCGGCAGCACGCTGGCCTTGTAGGCGGTGTCCTGCTTGTCGAACACGGTGGTCGCGGGAACCGACACCACGCGCACATGCACGCCTTCGGCGGCCAGCGCATCGGCGGCGCCTACGGCCAGGCCCACTTCCGAGCCGGTCGCCAGGATCACGGCGTCCGGCCGGCCGGTCCTGGTGTTGACGCTGTCGCGCAGCACGTAGCCGCCGCGCGCGATATTGGCGCGGGTGGCGTCGTCGCGCTGCTGGAACGGCAGGTTCTGGCGGCTGAAGATCAGGCAGCTCGGGCCGTTCTCGCGGCGGATCGCCTCGGCCCAGGCCACGGCGGTCTCGGTGGTGTCGGCGGTACGCCAGACGTCCATGTTGGGGATCAGGCGCAGGCTGGCGACGTGCTCGATCGACTGGTGCGTCGGGCCGTCTTCGCCCAGGCCGATCGAGTCATGGGTGAACACGAACAGCGAGCGGATCTTCATCAGCGCCGCCATGCGCAGTGCATTGCGGCTGTAGTCCGAGAAGGTCAGGAAGGTTGCGCCGTAGGGAATGTAGCCACCGTGCAGCGTGATGCCGTTCATGATCGCGCTCATGCCGAACTCGCGCACGCCATAGTTGATATGGTTGCCCCAGGCATCGACGCGCACCGCCTTGCTGCCCGACCAGTTGGTCAGGTTCGAGCCGGTCAGGTCGGCCGAGCCGCCGAGGAACTCGGGCAGCACCGGGCCGAAGGCCTCGATGGTGTTCTGGCTGGCCTTGCGGGTGGCGATGGTCTCGGCCTTTTCCTCGCACTTGGCGATAAAGGCTTCGACGGCGGCGTCGAACGAGCCCGGCAGCTCGCCCTTCATGCGGCGGGTGAATTCGCCGGCTTCGTACGGGTGGCGCTCGGCATACGATTCGAACAGCGCATTCCAGGCGCGCTCCAGCGCCTGGCCGTTGGCCTTGGCGTCCCAGGCGTCATAGACGTCTGCGGGCACCTCGAACGGGGCGTGGGCCCAGCCCAGCGCCTCGCGCGTGGCCAGCACTTCGGCGCCGCCCAGCGGCGCGCCGTGCACGTCGTGGCCGCCTTCCTTGTTGGGCGCGCCCTTGCCGATCTTGGTGCGGCAGCAGATCAGGGTCGGCTTGTCGCTGGCCTTGGCCTGCGAGATCGCCAGGTCGACGGCGGTGACGTCATGGCCGTCGATGCCGCGGATCACGTTCCAGCCGTAGGCTTCGAAGCGCTTCGGGGTGTCGTCGTTGAACCAGTGCACCACGTCGCCGTCGATCGAGATGCCGTTGTCATCCCACAGCGCAATCAGCTTGTTCAGCTTGAGCGTGCCCGCCAGCGAGCAGGCTTCGTGCGAGATGCCTTCCATCAGGCAGCCGTCGCCCAGGAACACATAGGTGTAGTGGTCGACGATGTCGAAGCCCGGGCGGTTGAATTCTTCACCCAGCAGGCGCTCGGCCAGCGCCATGCCGACCGCGTTGGTGATGCCCTGGCCGAGCGGGCCGGTGGTGGTTTCCACGCCCGGCGTGATGCCGTATTCCGGATGGCCGGCGGTCTTGCTGTGCAGCTGGCGGAAGTTCTTCAGCTCTTCGACCGGCAGGTCGTAGCCGGTCAGGTGCAGCAGCGCGTAGATCAGCATCGAGCCGTGGCCGTTGGACAGCACGAAGCGGTCACGGTCGGCCCACTGCGGGTTGCTCGGGTTGTGCTTCAGGTGCCGGCCCCACAGCGCCACGGCGATGTCTGCCATGCCCATCGGCGCACCGGGGTGGCCGGAATTGGCCTGCTGGACGGCGTCCATGGCAAGCACGCGGATGGCGTCGGCCATCAGCTTGGCGGGCTGGGAAGCAAAGGGACTTGTGGCGGGATGGGCAAGGGCGGACATGCGGGCGGATTCGGCGTGAGCCTTGGCGGCAGGAAAACCGCAATTTTAGCAGAAGCTAGGGGGTTTTCCGGACTCCCGACGCCCCCTCCGGCCGAGTCCGGGCGATCATCGCAGGCCGCCCGCACCACCGCATGCCGGCAACCGGAACTATCCCGGCCCCGGCATGCCTGATGCTTCACCCCGGCGCCCTGGCAAGGACGTGGCGCGGACCGTGGCGCGGCACTTCGACAGCGTAGCGCGGCACGCGTAAGATGCACTCTCGCACCGCGCGGCACGCCGCCGCGCCGGGTTTCCCGCAACCAGGAGACGATCATGACCAGACCGGCCAATACCCCCTGGCTCACCCCCTACCTGACCGTCGCCAACGGCCGCGCCGCGCTGGACTTCTATGGCCGCGCCTTCGGCTTCACCCCCGGCAACGTGGTCGACGAGAACGGCGTTCCCACCCACGCCGAGATGCAATACCAGGGCCAGCTGGTGGTGATGTTCGCACCCGAGGGCGCGTGGGGCAGCACGGCGCGCACGCCGCGCTCGCTGGGCGTGGAGTGCCCGCAGACCTTCTACGTCTATTGCGACGATGTCGACGCCATGCACCAGCGCGCGGTCGACGCCGGCGCGGTCAGCCTGATGGCGCCGGCCGACCAGTTCTGGGGCGACCGCTACTGCATGGTCGAGGATCCCGACGGCTACCGCTGGGGTTTCGGCAAGCCGCTCGCCCAGGCCAGCCAGGCAAGCTGATGGCACCACGATTTTTTGTCGGCGGCGCGGACGCCGTGCTGGCCGCCGAATCGGATTTCCCGCTGCCCAAAGCGGTGGTGCGCCACGCGCAGGTGCTGCGCCTGGCGCCGGGCGACGCCATCACCCTGTTCGACGGCCGCGGCGGCAGCCACGCCGCCACGCTGGTCGAACTGGGCAAGCGCCACGCACTGGCGCGCATCGGCGCGCATGACGCGGCCGAGGCCGAGCCGCCCTTCCGCGTCACGCTGGCGCAGGGCCTGGCCGGCGGCGACAAGATGGACTGGCTGATCGAGAAAGCCGTCGAACTGGGCGTCGCGGCGATCCAGCCGCTGCAGGCCAGCCGCTCGGTGGTACGGCTGTCCGGCGAGCGCGCGCAGAAGCGCCAGGCGCACTGGCAGGCGCTGGTCCAGGCCGCCTGCGAGCAATGCGGCCGAAATCGTTTGCCGGCAGTGGCGGAGGTCACTAACTTGGATACGTGGCTGGCGCGCGTCGCACCATCCGGCGAAGGCGCCAGGCTGCTGCTCTCGCCGCGTGCCGCGCATTCGCTGCCGGCACTGGTGGCGGAACGGCGCGAGGCACTGCTGGCCAATGGCGTCACGTTGCTGATCGGCCCGGAGGGCGGGCTGGCCCCCGAAGAAGAACAGGCCGCGCTGCAGGCGGGTTTCACCGGCGTGTCGCTCGGCCCGCGCATCCTGCGTACCGAAACCGCCGGGCTCGTTTGCCTGGCCACCCTGAACGCCTTGCTGGGCGGATTCTGACGACGGGGCACCCCGGCCCTGCGTTCCGTTGCAACCCTGACTGAAAGGAGTCGACCATGGGACTACTCGATAGCGTGCTGGGCGGTGTGCTCGGACAACTCGGCGGCGCGCGCGCAGAGAGCGGCCAGGCCGGCGGGCTCGACCCCAAGCTGATGATGGCGCTCGGGCTGCTGGCCACACTGGCCATGCGCAGCCGCGCGCAAGGCGGCGATGCCGCCGGCGACTCGCCCGCAGCCGATGATGGCCTGGGCGGGCTGGGCAGCCTCGGCGGGCTGCTGGGCGGCATGCTCGGCGGCGGCGCCGGCACCGCGCCGGGCGGCGCCACCGGCGGACTCGACCTGGGCTCGCTGCTCGGCGGCCTGCTGGGCGGCCAGGGCGGCGCGCCGGCCAACAGCCAGGCGCTGGGCGCGGCCGCCGGCGGCATCGGCGCGCTGCAGCAGATTCTGGCGCAGGCGGGGCTGGGCGAACAGGTCAACTCCTGGATCGGCAGCGGCGCCAACCAGCCGGTCACGCCGTCGGCGCTGAGTGATGCGCTGAACGACACCGGCGCGCTGCAGTCGCTGGCGCAGAGCACCGGCATGTCGCAGGACGACGTGGCGGCGCAGTTGAGCGAAGGCCTGCCGGAACTGATCGACCGGCTCACGCCGCATGGCCATGTGCCGGCGCAGGAATAAGCGCCGCGCCTGCCCGACAAGCAAAAAGCCCGCATCAGCGGGCTTTTTGCCTGTTATGCCGTGGAACCGCAGCCGGCGCGGTCAGGCGAACGAATAGAACACGCGGAATTGCACCTTGCGCTCGCCCCAGAACTCGGCGGCGTCGCGGAACACGTCGAGCAGCACCTCGCGCGCTTCCTTGTCGAACTTCTGCGCGATCGGCAGCCCCTCCAGCACGATCACGAAACCCGGCTGCGGGCCGGCCTTGTAGATCATGTCGGTCAGGCAGTCGGCCAGCGCGTCGAAGTTCTTGCCAAAATGCTTGGGGAAGGTGAACGAGGTGGCGATGGTTTCCAGGATCTCCGCCTTGCTCGCGCAATGCGCGCAATTGGCATAGAGGAAATGCTGGCCGAGATCGGCCGCGGCCTGGGCCAGTTCCGGCACGCGGAAGGCGCGGATCGACTGGACGATGTTCGGGCGCACCGTCTTGAACAGGTTCATGGCCCCCTCGCTGGTGCCGTCGTTCCAACCGGGACCGGCGGGCATGGCCACGGGCGCGGTCGCGGGCGGGAGTTTTTGCATGAGCTCCTGGCTCGGCATCATCAGCACGTTGTCGTATAGGTTCTGGGCCTGCTGCTGAGCCCGCTGCCAGCCATCTCCGGCGCCGCGCTCTTCGCGGGCGGCAAGGGCGTCGCCCAGTCCGAAAATGTCAGTCATCATTTGAGTATCCGTTTGAAGCTGTTGTAGTGGTCTTCCGTGTAGTAACAATCGTTGGCGGCGCGCTGTTCCCCGCCGCAGACGATCCGCTTGGCTCCCCGGTTCCGGCTCCTGGCGCTCTTGACCGTGTATTCGCGGTAATAACCGCGTTCCTTTTGCGGCAGGATGCGTTCGTAGTTGCCGAATCTCGAGCCGTCCTTGTCATACGGGAACGGGCCGCCGGCTTCGATGCGCTCCAGGGTCTGCCGCGCTTCGTTGGGCAACTGCTGCACTGCAATGGTTCCCAGCCCTTCGGTCTGCGCCTGGCGTGCCAGCGTCGGCTGCGCCAGGGCCAGCACCAGCGCCGCGCCGGTCAGGGACCGGGCCAGCATGCGCGTTGCGTGCCGCATCGGAGAAACTTGGAAACCCACGTTGCTTGTCTTGGTTGAACCGGAAATCGAGCCTGCCGCTGGTTGGGTAGACGATCTGTCCGGGCCACCCTGGCCTGCCCCTCTGCGCTGCGTAAAGTGTCGCGCAAGGAATGCCGGCCGCACCGGGGCGCTCATGGCGAGCGCCTGTATCAAAGGCGTAAGGTTACGCGCATGCACGCAATTAATCAATCCCGCCCCTGTTGCAGCGCAATTTCTTCAATTGTTTCAATATGTTAAGCGTATGTGTGCGCATACTAACTGCAAGCACGAGGCGATAAAAAAAGCCGGGCGAACCCGGCTTTTCGTCACCTTGGCCCGCTGCGGGCCAGGGCAATCGGCTTAGCGCTTGGCGGCGGCGTCGACCACCACCAGCGACGTCATGTTGACGATGCGGCGCACGGTCGCCGACGGGGTCAGGATGTGCACCGGCGCCTTCACGCCCAGCAGGATCGGCCCGATGGCGACGTTGTTGCCCGCGGCAACCTTGAGCAGGTTGTACGAGATGTTGGCGGCGTCGATGTTCGGGCACACCAGCAGGTTGGCCTCGCCCTTGAGCGTGCCGTCCGGCACCAGCTGGTCGCGCAGCTTCTGGTCGAGCGCGCAATCGCCGTGCATCTCGCCGTCGATCTCCAGTTCGGGGGCCTGTTCACGCAGGATGGCGAGGGTTTCGCGCATCTTGCGCGCAGACGGCGCCTCGGACGAGCCGAAGTTCGAATGCGACAGCAGGCCGACCTTGGGTTCGATGCCGAAGCGCTTCAGCTCTTCGGCGGCCATCAGCGTGATCGCGGCCAGTTCCTCGGCGCTCGGGTCGACGTTGACGTGGGTGTCCACCAGGAAGATCTGGCGACCCGGCAGCACCAGGCCGTTCATCGCCGCATAGACCTTGTTGGTGCCGCCCAGCACCTGGTCGATATAGCGCAGGTGCGCCGCGGTGTTGCTGACGGTGCCGCAGATCATGCCGTCGGCCTCGCCCTTGTGCACCAGCATTGCGCCGATCAGCGTGGTGCGGCGGCGCATTTCCAGCTTGGCGTACTGCGGCGTGATGCCCTGGCGAGCCATCATGCGGTAGTAGGCGTCGGAATAGTCGCGGAAGCGCTCATCGTGTTCCGGGTTGACCACGGTGAAGTCCACGCCGGCGCGCAGGCGCAGGCCGAAGCGCTCGATGCGGTGCTGCAGCACGGCGGGGCGGCCGATCAGGATCGGGTTGGCCAGCTTTTCGTCGACGATCACCTGCACGGCGCGCAGCACGCGCTCTTCCTCGCCCTCGGCGAAGACGATGCGCTTCTTGTCCATCTCGACCTTGCGCGCGGCGGCGTAGATCGGCTTCATCACCGTGCCGGAGTGGTACACGAACTGCTGCAGCTGCAGGCGGTACGCGTCCATGTCCTCGATCGGGCGCGCGGCCACGCCCGACTTCATCGCGGCTTCGGCCACGGCCGGCGCCACCTTGACGATCAGGCGCGGGTCGAACGGCTTGGGGATCAGGTATTCGGGGCCGAACGACAGATCCTGGATGCCGTAGGCGGTGGCGACGATGTCGCTCTGCTCCTGGCGTGCCAGTTCGGCCAGCGCGTTGGCCGCGGCGATTTCCATCTCGCGCGTGATGGTGGTGGCGCCGCAATCCAGCGCCCCGCGGAAGATGAACGGGAAGCACAGGACGTTGTTGACCTGGTTCGGGTAGTCGGTACGACCCGTGGCCATCACCGCGTCCGGACGCACTTCCTTGACCAGCTCGGGCGCGATTTCCGGATTCGGGTTGGCCAGCGCCAGCACCAGCGGCTTGTCGGCCATGCGCTGGACCATGTCCTGCTTGAGCACGCCCGCCGCCGACAGGCCCAGGAAGATGTCGGCGCCGTCGATCACTTCGCCCAGCTTGCGCTTGTCGGTTTTTTGCGAGAAGCGCGCCTTTTCGGGGTCCATCAGTTCGGTACGGCCCTCGTAGACCACGCCGGCCAGGTCGGTCACCCAGATGTTCTCGATCGGCAGGCCGATGTCGACCAGCAGGTCCAGGCAGGCCAGCGCCGCAGCGCCGGCGCCCGAGGCCACCAGCTTGACCTTGGCGATATCCTTGCCGACCACTTTCAGGCCGTTGATGATGGCCGCGGCCACCACGATGGCGGTGCCGTGCTGGTCGTCATGGAAGACGGGGATCTTCATCTTCTCGCGCAGCTTGCGCTCGACGTAGAAGCACTCCGGTGCCTTGATGTCTTCCAGGTTGATGCCGCCGAAGGTGGGCTCGAGCGCGGCGATGATCTGGACCAGCTTTTCCGGGTCCTTCTCGTCGATTTCGATATCGAACACGTCGATACCGGCAAACTTCTTGAACAGCCCGCCCTTGCCTTCCATCACCGGCTTGGACGCCGCGGCGCCAATGTCGCCCAGGCCCAGCACGGCGGTGCCGTTGGTGATGACCGCGACCAGGTTGCCGCGCGCGGTGTAACGGAACGAATTGGCGGGATCGGAAACGATTTCTTCACAGGCTGCGGCCACGCCGGGCGAATACGCCAGAGCCAGGTCGCGCTGGTTCGACAGCGGCTTGGTCGGCGTGACCGAGATCTTGCCGGGGGTGGGAAACTCGTGATACTCGAGCGCCGCTTTGCGCAGCGCCTCGCGCTGCTGCTGTTTCAGATCGTCTTGGGACGGGGACTGTGGGCTGGTCATCGGCGCATCTTCCAATCGGTGGAGCCGTCATTGACAAGGCGGGGACGATCGGCGGACCGGCTCCACGCGTCCGCCCTTCTCTTCCTTTGGAACCCAGCATTTTATATAGTGAAAAACTATTTCACAATAAGCGTTTTGCTTGGGGCACCTTTGCGATTCGGTACAATATGCCCCATCCTCCCGGGCAACACCAGCGAGCGTAGCGCCCAGCCGGCAAGGTGGCGCAGCGCATGGCGGTCAGGGCTGTGATGCGCGGCAGTATCTTGCTGAAACGCGCGACGCGCCCCATGCTGATGCCGCGCGCGGTGCTGCGGGATTTGCCGGCAAACCCCGCTGATCCCCTGCAAAACCCCGCCGTCACTCCACCGCCCGTCCCGGCACGCCGTCGATCCATGTCCAACGTCCAGCCCGCCCAGCTTTCCGAATTCGACCTGATCCGCCGCTATTTCACGCGGCCGGTGCGCAAGGCTGCGCTCGGCGTGGGCGATGACTGCGCGCTGGTCGAGGGCCGTCCCGGCCACCATCTCGCCATCAGCACCGACATGCTGGTCAGCGGCCGCCATTTCTTCCCCGACGTGGCGCCGCGCGCGCTGGGCCACAAGGCGCTGGCGGTGAACCTGTCGGACCTCGCCGCCATGGGTGCCGAACCGCGCGCTTTCACGCTGGCGCTGGCCTTGCCGGAGGCCGAGCCGGAGTGGCTCGCCGAACTGGCCAGCGGCATGCTGGCGCTGGCCGACGAACACGGCTGCGAACTGGTGGGCGGCGACACCACGCGCGGCCCGCTGACGCTGTCGCTGACGGTATTCGGCGACGTGCCGCTGCGCGCGGCGCTGCGCCGTGACGCCGCGCGCCCCGGCGACGATATCTGGATCTCGGGCACCCTTGGTGATGCGCGGCTGGCGCTGGGCGATTGCCGCGGCGAATGGCTGCTGCCCGAACCCGAATTCAGCCAGGTGCGGCCGCGCATGGACGCGCCCACGCCGCGGGTGGCACTGGGCATGGCCTTGCGCGGCGTGGCGCATGCTGCACTTGATATCTCCGACGGCCTGGTCGGCGACCTCGGCCATATCCTGGCGCGTTCGCAGGTGGGGGCGCTGGTCGATGTCGACGCCCTGCCTAGATCGGCAGTGCTGGCCGGCCAGCCCGACGCCATCCAGCGCGAATGCGTGCTGGCCGGCGGCGACGACTATGAGCTGTGCTTCACCGCGCCGGCCGGCCACCGCGACGCCATTGCGGCCATCAGCGAGCGGCTGGCGCTGCCGCTGACGCGCGTCGGCGCGATCACGCCCGAGCCGGGCCTGCGGCTGGTCGACCGCGCCGGCAACCCGACCCGCTACGAGGGCGCCAGCTTCGACCATTTCGCTGCCCCCTGACACCGGGTCACAGGCATGTCATGATGCCGGCATCGGCGCCTGCGCGGGCATGGGAGTCCCGCACGCATCGCAGCGCAAGCCGGCCATAACCATAAGCAGTATCCGCATCACACGAGCCAACTTTGATGTCCACCTTCCCTCCCGGGGCCGCGCCGCGCGACCCCGCCCTGACCCTGGAAGCCGGCCAGACCGTCAAGGTCACGCGCCCGAGCGCGCGCTTCATGCTGGCGCATCCGGCGCACCTGATCGCCTTCGGCTTCGGCTCGGGCCTGTCGCCGGTCGGCCCCGGCACCGTCGGCACGCTCTACGCCTGGCTCTCGTTCGTGGTGATTTCGCTGTGGATCGAGCCCGCCACCTGGCTGTGGATCATCACCGGCGGCTTCGTCGTGGGCCTGTGGGCGTGCGCCCGCACCGCGCGCGACATGGGCGTGCACGACCACGGCAGCATGGTCTGGGACGAGATCGTGGCGTTCTGGCTGGTGCTGGCCTTTGTCATGCCGACCGGTTTCTGGGGCCAGTTCGCCGCGTTCCTGTGGTTCCGGCTGTTCGATATCGCCAAGCCGGCGCCGATCGGCCACTATGACCGCAGCTTGAAGGGCCCCGGCCTGCGCGGCGGCTTCGGCGTGATGTTCGACGATATCTTCGCGGCGTTCTACACGCTGCTGGTGTTTGCCCTGTGGCGCTCGTTCTGAGCCGCGAACGCCAAACTGATTCCCCAAACAACCCCTGCACCCATCATGTCCGTCAGCCGCCTGCTCGACCAGCTCGCCATCCAGGCCGGCGTCGCCCTAGCCGACAAATCCCTGATGCTGGCCACCGCCGAATCCTGCACCGGCGGCCTGGTCGCCGCCGCCATTACCGACGTGTCGGGCTCGTCGGGCTGGTTCGAGCGCGGCTTCGTCACGTATTCCAACGAGGCCAAGTCGACCATGCTGGGGGTGCCGGCCAAGCTGATCCGCGATCACGGCGCCGTCAGCGAAGAGGTCGCCCGCGCGATGGCGGAAGGGGCGCTGCTGAACAGCCGCGCGCAAGTGTCACTGTCGATCACCGGCGTCGCCGGCCCCAACGGCGGCACCCCGGAAAAGCCCGTGGGCATGGTGTGCTTTGGCTGGAGCAACCGCATCACCACCATCGTCGAAACCCAGCGCTTTCCCGGCGACCGCGCGCAGATCCGGCGCCAGGCGGCCGAGCACGCGATGCGGGGCCTGGTGGAATTGCTGCGCAACGAGGCCTGAAGCCCCTGCCGCCGCAAGCCGCTCAAACGAAAAACCGCGCCAGCAGGCGCGGTTTTTTTCATGCCGCGTGGGGGCGGTCAGCCGTGGCGGTAGCGGTTGATGGTCTCGCGCGTCTGCAGCGCGACGTTGCGCGCCGCTGCGGCGAAGTCCTTCTCGCGGCTGGCGTACAGGATCGCGCGCGACGAATTGATCATCATGCCGGTGCCGTCGGCGGTGCGCCCGGCCTTCACCGTGGCCTCGATGTCGCCGCCCTGGGCGCCGATGCCGGGAATCAGCAGCGGCATGTCGCCGACGATCTGGCGCACGCGCGCGATCTCGTTGGGGAAGGTCGCGCCGACCACCAGGCCCATCTGGCCGGTGGTGTTCCAGCGCTCGCGCGCGGCCTCGGCCACCAGCTGGTATAGCGGCTTGCCGTCGACCTGCAGGAACTGCACGTCCGAACCGCCCGGGTTGGAGGTGCGGCACAGCACGATCACGCCGCGGCCCGGATAGGCCAGATAGGGCTGCATCGAGTCAAAGCCCATGTACGGGCTGACCGTGACCGCATCGGCCTTGTAGCGCTCGAAGGCTTCCAGCGCATAGTGCTCGGCGGTCGAGCCGATGTCGCCGCGCTTGGCGTCGAGGATCACCGGGATGCCGGGATGGGCGTCGTGGATATAGTGGATCAGCTGCTCGAGCTGGTCTTCGGCGCGCTGCGAATGGAAGTACGCGATCTGCGGCTTGAAGGCGCAGACCAGGTCGGCGGTGGCGTCGACGATCTCGCGGCAGAACGAGAAGATGGCGCCGCCGGCTCCGGTCAGGGACAGGGGAAGCTTGTGCGGATCAGGATCGAGCCCGACGCACAGAAGGGAATCGTTGCGCTGCCAGGCGGCAGCAAGCTGCTCGGTGAAAGTCATGGGTACTCGGAATGTCCTGGTGGCGCCGGCGTCTCATCGTGAGGCCGATCCTGGCCGATCTGGCCGATCAGGCCGATGGACTCGGCCGGCGCGGTTGGCCGCAGCGGCGTGAAAACCTTTCATCCCTGCAGCATATGTCGCTTTCGGCAATTTTACCCGCTGCGTGCTATCGTTTTGCGCTTCGTCTCAAAACAATGCGCGGCATCCCGCACAGCCGCGTCCCGTCATGTCTCTCGATCGCCGTGGTCTCTTCCTGCTTGTGGTGCTGACGCTCGCCTGGGGCATCAACTGGCCCATCATGAAGGTGGGCGTGGCGCATTTCCCGGCGATGGGCTTCCGCCTGCTGTGCATGGCCGGCGGGCTGGTGGCGCTGGGGGTGGCGCTGCGGCTGCGCGGCGATTCGCTGGCCGTGCCGCGGCGCGAATGGGGCACGGTATTGCGGCTGGCGCTGCCCAACATGGTGATCTGGCACCTGTTCGCGATCTGCGCGGTCAAGCTGCTGTCGTCGGGCCGCGCCGCCATCCTGGGCTACACCATGCCGATCTGGGCGGTGGTCTGGGGCCTGGTGTTCTTCCGCGAGCGCATCGGCGCGTGGGCCTGGCTGGGCATCGGCTGCGCGCTGGCGGGCACGGTGCTGCTGCTGTCGGGCGAGCTCGCCGCGCTGACCGGCAGTCCGGCCGGCACGCTGCTGATGCTGCTGGCCGCGGCCGGCTGGGGCTTCGGCACCCAGCTGATGAAGCGCACCCAGACCGACGTGCCGATCGGTGCCATGACCTTCTGGATGCTGGCCGTGACGCTGCCCTTCCTGGCGCTGGGCACGCTGCTGCTGGAAGACGGCTGGCGCATGCCCACCGCCATCGAATGGGCCGCGATCGCCTATAACGCGGTGGTGGTCTTCGCCTTCTGCCACCTGGTCTGGTTTGGGCTGGCGCGCAGCCTGCCGCCGGTGGTGTCGAGCCTGTCGATCATGTTCATCCCGGTGGTCGGCGTGTTCTCCGGGATGTGGCTGCTGGGCGAGCAGCCGCACTGGCAGGACTACGCCGCGATCGTGCTGATGTTCCTGGCGCTGTCCTCGGTGATGCTGGCGCCGCTGCTGTGGCGGCGGCTCCGTGGCGCTTTCGGCTGACACCCCAGGGCACGTCCCCGGGGCGCGCCACGGGTCGCGGAGCGGCAACGGCGCGCGCCCGTCGCGGAGATTTCACTTAACAAGCCACCCTCCGTTGGGCTACACTCGCGGCCATCACAATCCCGGAGAAATTACGTGGGCAGTAGCATCGGGTGTTCGAGTTGGCGCGGCAACGCTGCGGCCTCTGCGAATGCCATGTCACTGCGGGCTGCGTAACGACGACCCGCCCGGAGCACCCGGCTCCGCGCTTCGTCGGCCTTGCCCGCAGTCAGAACTGCGGGCGAGTGTCTTTCCGTGCCACCGGCGGCGCCTCCATGCGCGCCCACCGGGGCGGATCTTCCCTCTCCCGGCTAGCCAGCCAACCCAGGCAAACGCCATCGCCTTGTCCGCCTGCCCCGCGCAGCCGCGGGACAGCGCGATCACGCTTGCCCGTGGCCCGGCCTTGCGCGGCACGCCGCGCGGCCATGACGGGGCATGACGCAATACCTGGGAATGCGGCGAGCCGCCTGCGCTTGTCTTCGCGCTTGTCTTTGTTTTTCGTCGCAATCAGCAATAAGGAATCCCGGGGATGATCAACCTGTTCGTCCTGCAAAAAGGCCGGCTTGCCCAGGAGCAGGTCGACGAGCGCAATGAGCTGCTGCAGCACAAGCCGATCTGGATCGATGTCGTCAATCCCGACGACGAGGAACTGAACTGGATCAAGGAAGCCTATGGCGTCGCCCTTCCTGAACTGGAAGACCTGGGCGACCTGGAAGCGTCCGCGCGTTATTTCGAGGGTGAGGACGAGAACATCCATATCCGCACCGACTTCCTGCTCGACGAGGAAGAGGTGTCGCGCAACGTGCGCGTCGCCTTCGTGCTGACCAAGGACGTGCTGTTCTCCATCCACGACGAAGACCTGCCGGTGTTCCGCCTGGTGCGGCTGCGCGCGCGCATGCGCCCGGGCTCGGTGCGCAATGCCAAGGATGTGCTGATGGACCTGTACGCGACCGACGCCGAATACTCCGCCGACTCGATCGAGGAAGTCTACGAGCGCCTGGAAGAAGCCAGCCGCCGCGTGCTGGCCGAGAACGTGACCGATGCCGCCGCGGCCGACGTGCTGGAAACCATTGCCCGCGAGGAAGACCTGAACGGACGCATCCGCCGCAACGTGATGGACACGCGCCGCGCGGTGTCTTTCCTGATGCGCAGCCAGCTGTTGTCGGCCGAGCAGCAGGACGAGGCGCGCCAGATCCTGCGCGACATCGACTCGATCGAGAACCACACCGCGTTCCTGTTCGACAAGATCAACTTCCTGATGGACGCCACCGTCGGTTTCATCAACATCAACCAGAACAAGATCATCAAGCTGTTCTCGGTGGTGTCGGTGGCGCTGATGCCGCCCACGCTGATCGCCAGCATCTACGGCATGAACTTCAAGTTCATGCCGGAACTGGACTGGGGTGCCGGGTATCCGTGGGCGATTGCGCTGATGGCGGTGTCGGCGGCGATCCCGCTGGTGTATTTCCGCCGCAAGGGGTGGCTGAGCTGAGTCCGGCGGCTTCAGTCGGGCAGCGTCGCCGCCCCCATCCGCCGCGCGATGATGCCCGCCTTGGCGCGGAAGTTCACGCGCACGTTGGCGCAGTATTCCTTCTTGTCGAAGCACTTGGGCGCCGGCAGCGCCGCCGCCAGGCGCGCTGACTGGCCCACGCTGAGCTTGTCGGCGCTGGTGCGGAAGTAGTGCTGCGCCGCGGCCTGCGCGCCGAACACGCCCTCGCCCCATTCCACCGAATTCAGGTAGATCTCGTAGATGCGCTGCTTGTCGAGCCAGAACTCGAGCATCCACGTGATGGCGAGCTCCTGGCCCTTGCGCAGGTAATGCTGCTCGGACGACAGGAACAGGTTCTTGGCCAGCTGCTGCGTGATGGTGGAGCCGCCGCGCACGATGCGCCCGCGCTTCTTGTTGCGTTCCCAGGCATCGAGCATGGCATCGAGCTCATAGCCGGGATGGTTGACGAAGTCGGCATCCTCGCTGGCGATCACCGCGCGCTTGAGATTGCGCGAGATGCGGTCGTATGGCACCCATTGCCGGTCGAGGCCGCAGCTCCACACATTGATGCCACACAGGCGCCAGCGCTCGGCGCGCATGAAGGTGGTGGTGGCGGGATTGAGGTACTGCCAGCTGGCGATCTGCACGAAGAAGTACAGCTGCATCGCCACCACCCCGGCGACCACGCAGCCCAGCAGGTAGCCGAGCCAGCGCACCGGATTGAAGACGGCGCGCGCCGGCGCCGCGTGGGTGCGGGCGGCACTGGCCGTGCGATTGCGGTTGGCCACGGCTGGCGGCGCCCCGGTCAGCCCTTGGGTTCGGCCTGCAGCGCGGCGCGCAGCTCGGCCAGCACGGGCGCGGTGCGGGGCCGCACGCCACGCCAGATATAGAAGGCCTCGGCGGCCTGCTCGACCAGCATGCCCAGGCCGTCGCTCACGCGCGCGCCGCAGCGTGCGGCGAACTGCAGGAACACGGTGGGCTCGGCGCCGTACATCATGTCGTAGGCCAGCACGCCCTCGCCCAGCAGGAACTCGGGCACCGGCGGCACTTCGCCATGCAGGCTGCTCGACGAGGCATTGATCACCACGTCGACGGCCTCGTCCTCGGACAGGCCCTCGAGCGCATCGAGGCCGCCGCCCCACAGCTCGACGCCATACTGGTCGGCCGCCTCGACAAACTCCTCGAGCATGTCGCTGGCGCGCGATGCGGTGCGGTTGGCCACCACGATGCGCGAAGGCCGGCATTCGATCAGCGGCAGCATCGCGCCCATGGCGGCGCCGCCGGCGCCGAGCAGCAGCACGCGCTTGCCTTCGATCAGGGTGTCGAGGTTGTCCTGGATATCGCGCACCAGGCCGATGCCGTCGGTGTTGTCGCCATGGATCAGCCCTTCTTCGATCCACAGCGTATTGACCGCGCCGGCGGCCTCGGCGCGCTCGGTCAGGCGGTCGGCGAGGTCATAGGCTTCGAGCTTGAACGGCACGGTGACGTTGCAGCCGTAGCCGCCGTCGGCGAAGAACTGGCGCACGGTGTCGGCAAACCCGTCCAGCGGCGCCTCCAGGCGGTCATACTGCACGGCCTCGCCGGTCTGGCGCGCGAAGGCGGCGTGGATCGCCGGCGAACGGCTGTGCGCGACCGGGTTGCCGATCACCACATAGCGGTCGGCGCTGGCTTGGGAAGGGTCAGTGGATGTCATCAGCGTGCCTGCAAGCGGGTTTCCAGCCCGCTGCGCGAAAACTTGAAAGTGGATATGACTTCGAGGATGTCCTGGCGCGCCGACATCTCCGCGGTAAAGGCGCCGAACGGCGCGGCCGCGCGCACGATCGCCACCGCCTGGCGGTCCAGCGCGGGATCGCCCGAGCTCTTGACCACGTCGATGGCATCGACGTTATAGCCATCGCGGTTGTAGCCGAGCTTGCCCTGCCGGTTGACGTTGATCACCAGGATCAGCTGGCCGTAGAGCGGCTTGCCGTTGCGTTGCGGGAAGTCCGTGGTGCCGCGCGCCTCGATCTTGCGGCGCAGCCGGTCGTAGTACTGCGCGTAGTCGACCGCCTGCGCGCTGGTGGCGGTCAGCTGGAAACGCTTGGGCCGCTTGGCGTAGTGCTCCAGGTTGCGGCCGATCTCGGCTTCCAGCCTGGCCATCTCGTCTGCCGAGGTGCGCTCGTCCTGGCCGCGCTGCGGTGTGTCCTGGCGCTTCTCGCCCGGCTTGAGCGGCTGGTTGCGCACCGCTGGGGCGGCTTCGCGCGTCTGGGTCAGCAGGCGCTGCTGCTCCTGTTCCAGCTGCTCGACGCGGCGCTGCACCTGGCGCACCAGGTCACCCTCCTGCGTCAGGGTCTGCGCCGGCAACGGCGTGGTGGCGCGCTGCAGGTCATGGTCGCCGCCGCCGTCGAGGTTGGCCTGCGCCAAAGCGGTCGGGTTGCGCGGCTTCTGGGCGGACTTGGCATTGACCAGCACCACGTCCAGCGCGGCGTCGCTGCGCTTGATCTCGAACACTTCCGGCGCGGCCACCCGCACCATCAGCAGCAGTGCGTGCACGGCCACGGAAATGGCCAGCGCCCGGGCCAGCATACTGCTGTTGTGCCACCTGGCATGCCACCAGGGGCGGGAAGCGGCAAGAGTGGCGTTCACGATGGATGGATGAGGGCTCGGGAGACCAGCGCGGCGCTATGGCCGGTGCCGGCTGGCAGAGCGGGGCAGCGGGCCCCGGATCAGACCCGCATTGTAAGGGAGCCCCGCGGATTTCCGAAGGCTTCAGCCGGCCGCCGGGGTGCCAGTGTCGCGCTCGCCCGACGCCTCGCCGCCGGCGTCGCCGTCCGCTTCGGCCGGCTGCTGATCCGGCACGCCCGCGGCGTGCTCGGCGGCTTCCTCGGCCGCCGCCTCGGCTGCGGCTTCGGCAGACATTTCAGCGGCTTCCTCGTCGCTTTCCAGCTCTTCCTCGGGGACTTCGCCTTCACCGGCAAAGATCTCCAGCACCCGGCATGAGACCTCCAGCGTGATCTCGTCGGTCTCGCCGATCTCCAGCAGCACCTGGGTGCCGCGCTGCGCCTGCACCAGTTCGGGCACGCGCGTCACCAGCGGAATCTCGGTAAAGCGCACCGCGCCTTCCTTGAGCACCGAGGCCACCATGCGCTCGCGGTTTTCCTGCTTGAGCCAGCGCAGGCACCAGTAGCGCTCCATGGTCGACTGGTGGTCGGCATAGGCGGCGTAGGTGCCTTCGAAGTCGGCCACCGCGGCCAGCAGGTCGGCGTCCTTGGGCTTGAACGGCGCCACCAGCTTGGCGGTCACGCCATGCTGGGCCACCGCCAGGATCTGCCACTGGTTGACCAGGTCGACATAGCGGCGCAGCGGCGAGGTGCTCCACGCGTACTGCGCCACGCCCAGGCCTTCGTGCGGCGCCGGGTAGGTCTGCATGCGCGTGCGGTGCATGCCCCATGCCTTCTGGGTGCGGTAGATGCCGGGCACGCCATGGTCCGCCAGCAGCTTGCCCCAGGTGCTGTTGGCCAGGATCATCATCTCGGCCACGATCTTGTCCAGCGGCGAGCCGCGCTTGCGCTGCTCGATGCGCACGCGCTGGCTGCCGTCGGCCTGGTCGTCGAGATAGAAGTTAAAGTCGGCGCGGTTGTGGGTCTCGGGACGCAGGCCGCTGGCCAGGCGCGCCTTCTGGCGCTCGTCGTACAGGTAGCCGGCAAAGTGCCACAGCCGGGTCAGCGCCTCGCGGAACGGGTAGTCGCCGGTGCCCTCGGCGAGCGAGGCCTCGGTAATGACATCGTCGAGCAGGTTGTGGCGCAGGTTGGCGGCGATCGGCACCATCTCGGCGCGGGTTTCGCTGCCGGTGATCAGCCACACCGACGGGTCCACCGTCACGTACAGCGACAGCGCCGGACAAACCCGGCCTTCCTGCAGCGTGTAGCGCTCCACCACCGGGTCCGGCAGCATGGTGATCTTGTCGCCCGGGAAGTAGACCGTCGACAGGCGCTGGCGTGCGATCGCGTCGAGCGGCTCGCCGCGGCGGATGCCCAGCGCCGGCGCGGCGATATGGATGCCGATGCGCAGCTTGCCGTCGGGCAGCTGCGTTACCGACAGCGCGTCGTCGATCTCGGTGGTGGTGACATCGTCGATCGAGAACGCCTCGACCTCGGCCAGCGGCAGGTCGGCCGGCGGCTCGGGCACGTCGGTATCGGGAAAGCCGGTGCCCTTGGGGAAGCACTCGGCAAGGAACTTGGCCTCGTGCAGCGCGCGCGCGCTGGCAACTCCGCCAGCGGCCACCATCAGCCGCATCGGCGACATGCCGAGCGCGGTGCAGGCCGCGTCCATGGCCTTGTATTCGAGGCTGTTCTTGTCGGGCTTGAACAGCAACTGCAGCACCTTGTTGCGGAACGATTCCGGCAACGTCAGCGCCTTCAGCTGTTCCTCATACTCGGCCTGCACCAGCGCCTGCTGGCGCTTGCGCTCGAGCGCGGCCAGCGCAGCCTTGAGCTGGTCCTCGGGCGCGCGCTGGTAGCGGCCGCGCCCCTTGCGGCGGAAGTACACCGGGTTGCCGTGCAGCGCCATCGCCAGCGCCGCCTGCTGCACCGCGCCGGGCTCGGCGCCGTAGTATTCGGCGGCCAGCTCGGCAAAGCCGAACTCGGCCTCGGGCGCGCATTCCCACAGGAAGTCCAGGTCGATCTCGGCCACCATGTCGCCGGTCTGGCGTACCAGCTCGGGCGCCGACGGCTGCGCGAACTGCAGCAGCACGTCGCGCGACTTGACCTTGGTGCGCTTGCCGGCCGGCAGCTCCACCTGGTAAGCCTCGCCCTGCTGGTTCAGCACGGTGCCGGCGCGGATCTCGCCGCCTTCTTCGAACAGCAACTGCATCGATCGGTACTTTCAACTATGCGCGGAACCGCGCCGGGCGGCCTTGTGGCCAGCGCTGGAGCGGATCCTGTGGGAGAAATGGTGCCACCGCGCGCACCCGGACATCAACGCGTGCGAACGGGAACGGGTGCGGGGCGCGCGGGCCTGTCGGCGGCCTGCCGGCAGCCTGTGGCGCACCGGCGGCCGCGCCGCCAAGGACCGGCCTGAGACCTGGCATGATACCGCACCCCGGTCCGGCCGCCCGCCGGGCTCAGAGCGACATGCCGCCGCTGGCCTCGATCGCCACGCCGTTGACGTAGCTCGCATCATCGCTGGCCAGGAAGGCATAGATGCTGGCGATCTCGGCCGGCTCGGCCAGCCGGCGCAGCCAGCAAGACGACTTCATGCCGTCCAGCACCTTGTCCGGCACGGTCTGCAGGATCTCGGTGTTGACGAAGCCCGGGCACACCGCGTTCACGCGCACGCCCTTGGGGCCCAGCTCGCGCGCCCAGGTCTTGGTGAAGCCGATCACGCCGAACTTGCTGGCCGCGTAATTGGTCTGGCCGAAATTGCCGTACAAGCCGACCACGCTGGAGGCGTTCAGGATCACGCCCTTGCCCTGCTCGGTCATCAGCCCGGCCACCGCCTGCGCACAGTTGAATACGCCCTTCAGGTTGACGTCGATGACGGCATCGAACTGGGCCTCGGTCATCTTGGCCAGGCGCGCGTCCTTGGTGATACCGGCGTTGTTGACCAGGATATCGACACGCTCGTGCGCGGCCAGCACGGCGGCGACCATGGCGTCGACCTCGTCGCGGCGCGTCACGTCGACGCGGTAGGCCGATACGGTGGCGCCGGTGGCCGCCAGCCTGGCGGCGGCCTCGCGCACGCGCGCTTCCTGTACATCGCACAGCACGACGATGGCGCCGTCTTCGGCAAAGCGCTGCGCGGTGGCAAAGCCGATGCCGGCGGCGGCACCGGTGATGATGGCAACCCGACCCTGCAGTTTCATCTCGTGGTCTCTTTCTTGGTTTCGGTAGTGTGTGTCGAAACAGGGCTTCGGTCTGTCGTCCGCATGTATTTGGGATGCGGAACCGCCTCGGTCCCCGGGGATGGCCGCGACAGCAGGTCCGGCAGGAACACTTCTGTCACGAGCATGACGCCGTCGCCGCGCCGGAACACCGAGCGCCGCGCGGTCAGCATGGGCACTGACGCCATGGCCGGCAGCACGCGGTGCAGGGCCTGGCGCAGCGGGTGGTGCGGCAGCAGCCGCGCAAACTGGAACGGCTCGCGCCGCACCGCCGGATCGACGAACAGGCGCCCGCCCAGCGGACGCTCGCCCAAGCCGCGCAGGAACGGCCAGTCGCGGCGCGCATGGCGCAGGCGCACCACGGTGTGGGCGAACACGGCGGGAATGTCGTCGCAGATCAGCAGGACCTCGCGCGTCAGCGCGGGGGTGCGGTCCGGCTGACCCAGCGCCTGCCATTCGTCGGCGAGCGGGCGCTGCGGCGCCTGCAGCAGGCGCGCCACGCGAAAGCGCGCGGAGGCAGCCACCAGCCGCGCCGTCAGCGAGCCGTCATCGCCGGTGACCCAGCGCCGCAGGTTGGGCGGGATGGCCGCGTCGAAGGCAAGGTGCGGGCTCCAGCCGCAGCGGCGCACGGACTGCGCGCTCATGCCGCGCCGGTGCCGGCCGGCGTCTTGCCGCCGGGGCCATAGCCGCAGAAGGCGAGGACATCGTCGACGTAGTCGGCAAACTCGCTGATGCCGTGGTCGCTGCCCTCGATCACGCGGATCTTCGCGCCGGGGCAGGCATCGACCATTTCGCGGTAATCCAGCACCTCGTCGCCGGTGGCCGCGATCAGGTAGTAGCGTTCGGGCCGGGTGAGGGTGTCCACGCGCAGGTCCAGCAGTTCCTGCAGGTGGCGGCGTTCGACCGTGACCGAACCGCCGCCGTGCCACAACGGCTGTTCGCCCAGGTAGCTTTCGAGGTCGGTCCAGGGATGGATGGCGGGATTGAGCAATACGGTCTTGCAGCCGTGCCGCTCGCCCAGCCAGCGCGCATAGAAGCCGCCCAGCGACGAGCCGACGATGGCGATTTCCTGGTCGCCGCCCGCTCGCGCGGCGCGGATCGCCGCCTCGGCCTGGGCCACGGCCAGCGCCGGTGAGACATTGAGCGTGGGGCAGGCGTAATAGCGCCCCACGCCCCACTCGCGCATGCGTGCCTGCACCAGCTGGGCCTTGAACGACTGGGGCGAAGAGCGGAATCCGTGCAGATACAGCAGCATGGCGGGTCCGGTCAGCCGGCCGTGCCCTGGGCCAGCGCGTCCAGCAGCTTCTGGTGCACGCCGCCAAACCCGCCGTTGCTCATCACCAGTACATGGTCGCCCGGCCGCGCCGCGGCGCGCACCGCCTGCACCAGCGCGCCCAGGTCCTGGAACGCGGTCGCCGTAGCGCCCAGCGGCGCCAGTGCTTCGGCCAGGTCCCAGCCCAGCGCGTCCTTGCCGGCGGGAGCGCCGTAGCCGAACACCAGGTCGGCCTGCTCCAGGCTGGCCGGCAGCTGCGCCTTCATCACGCCCAGCTTCATGGTGTTGGAACGCGGCTCCAGCACCGCCAGGATGCGGGCATTGCCGACGCGGCGGCGCAGCCCGTCCAGCGTGGTCTGGATCGCGGTGGGATGGTGGGCGAAGTCGTCGTAGACCGTGACGCCGCCGGCCACGCCGCGCACCTCCATGCGGCGCTTGACGTTGGCGAAGCGCGACAGCGATGCGATCGCCTGCGCGGCCGGCACCCCGACATGGCGCGCGGCGGCGATCGCGGCCAGCGCGTTCATGCGGTTGTGGGTGCCCTGCAGGTCCCACACCACCGTGCCCTCGACGGCGTCGCCGAACCACACATCGAATGCGTCCTTGCCCGGCGCCGCCTCGCTGCCGGCAGCGTCGCTCTCGCGCCAGTCGCCGACGCCGAACTGCTCCACTTCGCTCCAGCAGCCGCGCTCAAGCACGCGCGCCAGGCTCTCTTCCACGCCATTGACGACGATCCGGCCCTGGCCTGGTACGGTGCGCACGAGGTGATGGAACTGGGTCTCGATCGCGGCCAGATCCGGGAAGATGTCGGCGTGATCGTATTCCAGGTTGTTCAGGATGGCGGTGTGCGGGCGATAGTGGACGAACTTGCT
This sequence comes from Cupriavidus sp. SS-3, assembly GCF_035818815.1. NCBI lineage: Bacteria > Pseudomonadati > Pseudomonadota > Betaproteobacteria > Burkholderiales > Burkholderiaceae > Cupriavidus > Cupriavidus sp. SS-3. Next base: position 9,953 of record NZ_JAYLVT010000015.1, on the reverse strand, counting down.
GCGCTTGTCGAAAAACGCGGTGTCGTACTCGTCGGCCTCGATCACGAAGAAGTCCGATTCCGTCACGCGCGCCGAGATGCCGAAGTTCTGCGGCACCCCGCCCACCAGGAAGCCGGGGTTGTAGCCGGCATCCTCCAGGATCCAGGCCAGCATCGAGGTGGTGGTGGTCTTGCCGTGCGTGCCGGCCACCGCCAGCACCCACTTGCGCGCCAGCACGTGCTCGCCGAGCCATTGCGGGCCCGACACATAAGGCAGGTTGCGGTCGAGGATGGCTTCCATCAGCGGATTGCCGCGCGAGACCACGTTGCCGATCACGAACAGGTCCGGCTTCAGCGACAGCTGCGCTGGGTCAAAGCCCTCGATCAGTTCGATGCCCTGGGCTTCGAGCTGGGTGCTCATCGGCGGGTAGACGTTGGCATCGCAGCCGGTGACGCGGTGGCCAGCCTGCTTGGCCAGCACCGCCAGGCCGCCCATGAAGGTGCCGCAGATGCCAAGGATATGAATATGCATGGGTTCCCGGAAAGACTTGAAGCCCGCAGGCGTGGGGATTCGGGCCCGGCGGCGCGGCGGCTGGGTTGGAGCCTTGCGGCGCGGCGGCGGCCGGGCAGGAAGCCTCCGATTGTACCCGAGCGCCAGCGCCCTTCGCTGCACTGCGGCAGCGCGCGCGGCGGCATACGCCTCCGGTATCATGGGGCATGAACCGACGTACCGCCCCAGACCCCACCCGCCTGCGCGAGGAAATCGCCCAGGCCGCCGCCCGCATGATTGCCGAGGACGGTGCCGACTACGCCACCGCCAAGCGCAAGGCAGCGCGCCAGGTGCTGGGCGAACAACGCGTGCCGGGCGAATGGCTTCCCGACAACGAGCAGGTCGAGGCCGAGGTGCGCGCCTACCAGGCGCTGTTCCACGCCGACAGCCAGCCGCGCGTGCTGGCGCTGCTGCGCCGGCTGGCGGTGATGGCAATGCAAGACCTGGCGCCGTTCCGGCCTTACCTGGTCGGCGCGGTGCTCAATGGCACCGCCACGGAGCACTCCGACATCTATCTGCAGTGCTTCTGCGACAGCGCCAAGGATGCCGCGCTGCACCTGATCAATGCCGGGGTCGACTTCGAAACCAGCGAAAGCCGCCACTTCGGCGGCCGTGGCGAGGTCGAAACCCTCAGCTTCCTGTGGAAAGGCCAGTGGCCCGACCGCCGCGAGGCGCGTCTGCTGGCCGGCGAGGTCCGCGCGGAACTGGGTGCGCCAGTGGGCATCCATATAGCCCTGTATGATGCGGTCGATGAACGCGGCGCCATGCGGGCAGACGCCTCCGGGCGCGCCGTACGCGCCGATGTGCAGGCCGTGCAAGCCCTGCTCGATGCCGCTGACGGCGCCGGCAACGCCTGAAGCCCTTCTTATCTTTACCGGTCCCCAGCCATTCCATGACTGAAACCATCGCCCCGCCCGCCCGCCGCTCCCGCCTCTGGTTGTGGATCGCTGTCGCCGTGATTGCCTGTGCCGCCGGCGCGCTGGCCGGGCATTTCGTTTTTTCGCCCAAGCCAGCCAATGACCAGGCCGTGGAAACCTTGTTCCAGTCGCGGCTGCCCGACCCGGCTGGCACGGAACTCGATCTTGGCAAGCTGCGCGGCAAGACCGTGGTGGTCAACTTCTGGGCCCCCTGGTGCGGACCTTGTGTAGAGGAAATGCCGGAACTGACCGCCCTGCATGAGGAGTTCAAGCATCGCCAAGTGGAATTTGTCGGCATCGGTATCGATTCCGCGGCCAACATCCAGCAGTTCACGCAGAAGGTACCGGTTGCGTATCCGCTGGCCGTGGCTGGCTTCGCCGGCACCGAGCTGTCCCGCAATTTCGGCAACAGCGCAGGTGGCCTGCCCTATACCGTCGTCATCAATCCGGACGGTTCGGTGAAGTATCGCAAGATGGGCCGCGTCACCGCGGACGAACTGCGTGCCGTGCTGCCGCGCACTTGATTCACTTCATCCGCGAACATCGGGTAATTTCGGCTTTCCTGATGGATTTGTCTCGGCTGCGGAGTGCTTTGGTGCGAAAGTGCTCAAAGGGCCGCCAAGAGCGCGCAGGGGTCGCCGAGGCCTGTATCCCGTGCTAGACAAATCCCTCTAAGCTACGGTAATCTCCGCGCAATTTCGTTGATCTGGTCGAGCCGCCGTGACTGCATCCCGCTCTATCCGTCGCTCACCCCGCTACCGCAAGGTGCTGGTCCTGCATGGGCCCAACCTTAACCTGCTGGGGACGCGCGAGCCGGAGACCTACGGGCACACCACGCTGGCCGATATCGACGCGGCCCTGTCCGAACGCGCGGCGAAAGCCGGCGCGTCGCTGGAGACGTTCCAGTCCAACCACGAGGGAGCGCTGGTCGACCGCATCCACGCCGCCCGCGCGGAAGGGGTCGAGTTCATCCTCATCAACCCGGCTGCCTATACGCATACCAGCGTGGCGCTGCGCGATGCGCTGGCCGGCGTGGCGATCCCGTTCGTCGAGGTGCACCTGTCGAACGTGCACCGGCGCGAAAGCTTCCGGCACCACTCGTACTTCTCGGACGTGGCGGTCGGGGTGGTCTGCGGGCTTGGCTGGCAGGGTTACCTGCTGGCGCTGGACTATGTACTGGGCCAGGAGCAGCCTCCACCCGAGAGTTCGGGGAGCTGAACCCCCACAAGGATTTTTTCGACAACCTGCGCGCGCCGCCCGGCGGCCTGCGCCCGTTGGCGTGCCTCGGCACGGCGGGTGCGGATTTCCGGTGGCCGGCACAACGATTGTTCCGCCACGGCCCGTCCCGGGCAGCGGCGGAAAACCCGATTCAGGAGGATAAAAAGATGGACCTGCGCAAGCTGAAGACGCTTATCGACCTGGTGGCCGAATCCGGCATCTCCGAGCTGGAAGTCACCGAAGGCGACGGCAAGGTACGCATCGTCAAGCAACCGCCGCAAGTCATCGCCGCGCCGATGGCCATGCCGCAGATGCAGGCCCTGCCCGCCGCCGCGCAGGCCGCGGCCGCCCCGGCCAGCGCCGCAGCACCGGCTGCCGAGCCGGTTGCGCAGCTTCCCGCCGGCCATGTGGTGACCTCGCCGATGGTGGGCACCTTCTACCGTGCCCCGTCGCCGGGCGCCGCGCCCTTCGTCAACGTCGGCGACACGGTCAAGGAAGGCCAGACCGTCTGCATCATCGAAGCCATGAAGCTGCTCAACGAGATCGAGTGCGACAAGGCCGGCGTCATCAAGGAAATCCTGGTCGAGAACGGCCAGGCGGTGGAATACGGCCAGCCGCTGTTCGTCATCGGCTGATCCTGACCGGCATGCCGGGCCCATGCTGCAGCCGCCCGCGCCAGCGGTCCACTGCGGCCCCTGCCCGCACGGCATGCCGGGGCGCTTCCGCGCCACGGACGCTGTTCGCGGCCCGTTCCGTGCAGTTCCATGCAGTTCCCGCAGTCTCGCCGCCCGGATGGCCACAGGCCATCGCGGCGCGCGCCCGGCGCGCCATGGCGCCACGCAGCGGGACCGCTACTGTTCTCGCAGAGAGAGACCATGTTTGAAAAAATTCTGATCGCGAACCGCGGCGAAATCGCTCTTCGCATCCAGCGCGCCTGCCGCGAGCTGGGCATCAAGACGGTCGTGGTGTACTCCGAGGCCGACAAGGAGGCCAAGTACGTGCGCCTGGCAGACGAAGCCGTCTGCATCGGCCCGGCCCCGTCGCCGCTGTCGTACCTGAACATGCCCGCCATCATCTCGGCCGCCGAGGTGACCGATGCGCAGGCCATCCACCCCGGCTACGGCTTCCTGTCCGAGAACGCGGACTTTGCCGAGCGCGTGGAAAAGTCCGGCTTCGTCTTTATCGGCCCGACCGCCGACAGCATCCGCCTGATGGGCGACAAGGTCTCGGCCAAGCAGGCCATGATCAAGGCCGGCGTGCCGTGCGTGCCCGGCTCGGACGGCGCCCTGCCCGACGATCCGAAGGAAATCCTGGCGACCGCGCGCCGCGTCGGCTACCCGGTGATCATCAAGGCCGCGGGCGGCGGCGGTGGCCGTGGCATGCGCGTGGTGCATACCGAAGCCGCGCTGATCAACGCCGTCAACATGACGCGCGAAGAAGCCGGCCGCGCCTTCGGCAATCCCGAGGTCTACATGGAGAAGTTCCTCGAGAACCCGCGCCATGTTGAAATCCAGATCCTGGCCGACCAGCACAAGCAGGCCATCTGGCTGGGCGAGCGCGACTGCTCGATGCAGCGCCGCCACCAGAAGGTGATCGAGGAAGCCCCCGCGCCGCACATTCCGCGCCGCCTGATCGAGCGCATCGGCGACCGCTGCGCCGAGGCCTGCAAGAAGATGGGCTACCGCGGCGCCGGCACGTTCGAATTCCTGTACGAGAACAACGAGTTCTACTTCATCGAGATGAACACGCGCGTGCAGGTCGAGCACCCCGTCACCGAGATGATCACCGGCATCGACATCGTGCAGGAGCAGATCCGCATCGCCTTCGGCGAGAAGCTGCGCTTCCGCCAGAAGGACGTGCAGTTCCGCGGCCACGCGATCGAATGCCGCATCAACGCCGAGGACCCGTTCAAGTTTACGCCGTCGCCGGGGCGCATCACCGCCTGGCACATGCCCGGCGGCCCGGGTGTGCGGGTCGACTCGCACGCGTATGATGGTTACTTCGTCCCGCCCAACTACGATTCGATGATCGGCAAGATCATCACTTACGGCGCCACGCGCGAGCAGGCTATCGCCCGCATGCGCATCGCGCTGTCGGAAATGGTGGTGGACGGCATCCAGACCAACGTGCCGCTGCACCGCGAGCTGATGATGGACGCCAACTTCGTCGAGGGCGGCACCAGCATCCATTATCTCGAGCATCGGCTGGCAGAACGCGCGAAGGCCTGAGCATCGGCCTGAGCATCGGCCTGAGCAATAGGCAGCAACAGAAGGAAGCCCGTGGCATTTCAGGAATGTGTGATCGAAGTGGCGCAGGACCAGGCCGAAGCCTGGTCCGACGCCCTGTTCGACCTCGGCGCGCTGTCGGTTTCGGTGGAAGACGCCGACGCCGACACGCCCGACGAGCAGCCGCTGTTTGGCGAGCCCGGGCTGGAACCGAAGCAACTCGCGTGGAACCGCTCGCGCGTGGTCGCGCTGTTCGGCGACGACGCCGATCCGGCCGTGGTGGTGGCAGCCGCCGCCAACCAGCTCGGCATCGACCCGGTGCCGCCGTACCAGCTGCGCGCGGTCGAGGACCAGGACTGGGTCCGGCTGACGCAATCGCAGTTCGAGCCGATCCGCGTGGGCGAGCGCATCTGGGTGGTGCCGTCGTGGCACGACGCGCCCGAACCCGACGCCGTGGTGCTGGAGCTGGACCCGGGCCTGGCCTTCGGCACCGGCAGCCACCCCACCACGCGGCTGTGCATGCAGTGGCTGGAACAAAACCTGAAGCCAGGCGAGACCGTGCTCGACTACGGTTGCGGCTCCGGCATCCTGGCGATCGTGGCGCGCAAGCTGGGCGCGGGCGACACGGTCGGCATCGACATCGACCCCAACGCCGTGGAAGCATCGCGCTACAACGCCGAACGCAACCACGTCGAGGCCTCGTTCGCGCTGCCGGAATCGGTGTCCGACGCCAGCTACGACCTGGTGGTCGCCAATATCCTGTCCAACCCGCTCAAGCTGATGGCGGCCATGCTGAGCGCGCGCGTGCGCGCCGGCGGGCGGCTGGTGCTGTCCGGCGTGCTCGAGCGCCAGGCCGAGGAAGTCGCCGCGGCCTACGCACCCTGGCTGCCGCTGACGGTATGGCGCAGCGAGGAAGGCTGGGTCTGCCTGCACGGCATTCGCCCCTGATTCCGCCAGATGGCCGCCGTCAAGCTAGTCACGCGCTGCCCGGCCTGCCGCACCGCCTTCCGGCTGGTCGCCGACCAGCTGCGGCTGCGCCAGGGGCTGGTGCGCTGCGGCCAGTGCGAAACGGTGTTCGACGCGCGCGAGCACCTGATCGAGATTCCGCTGCCAGCGGGCACCACTGCGGGCAGCGCCCCGGCACCGGCACAGAAACCGGCAGCGACCGCCGCACCTGCCCCCGCTGCAGCTGAATCCACCGCGCCGCCCGCCTCATCATCCGCGGCACCCGCGCCGACCCCGACTCCCGCTTTCACACCGACCATCGACCCCGGCTACGACGTGCCGGCGCTGGATGCGCCGACCATGCTGATGTCGTCGCCCGAGGACATCGCCGTGCCGCCGCAGGCCGGCATGGACGATGCCGAGATCGAGCGCGCGCTGCGCGAAGCCAACGCAGCCGTCGCCGACCGCGATGCGCGCGACGCGCAGCGAGAGGCTGCCAGCCCGGTGGCCGAAGCGGCCCCGGCACCGGCGGCACAGCCGCCCGCCCCGGCAGCCGCCTGGCCGGCGCTCGATCACGGCACGCTCGATAGCCCGGTCGAAAAACCCGCTGCGCCGGTCCCCGGCGCCATCCCGAGCGCGAGCGAATTCCTGCGCGCGGCATCGGCCGATCAGGCATCCGAGCCGGCGCCGTGGCCAGATCACACGCAACGCCCGGCCGACCAGGCTCCGGCCGCCACGCCGCCGAACGCATTGCCCGCCGTCGGCGAGCAGGACGAAGCGCGCTCCGCCGGCCCCGACACCCTTGCCAGCGTCACCGGCGGCGCGGTCGCGCGCGAGCAGGCGACGCGCCGCTGGGTCCGCGCCGAAGCACCGGCCGGCCCGGTGTTCGCCCCTGACTTCCTGCGGCACGCGCGCGAGCGCGAGCGTGAACGCCAGCCGCGCCGGCCCATTGCCGTGCCCGGCGCCGCGTGGCGCGTGGCAGCCGTGGTACTCGCCATCGCCGCGCTGCTGCAGCTTGCGTACCTGGGGCGCAGCCAGCTCGCCGGGCACTTTCCGATGCTGCGCCCGGCACTCGAGGCGGCATGCGCGCCGCTGGGCTGCACGGTGCCGCCGTGGCGCGACATCGATGCGCTGCGCATCGAGACCTCGCAGCTGCAGCGCCAGGATGAAGGCGGCGACACCTACCTGCTGGCCGTCACGCTGCGCAACCTGGGCCGCGCCAGCACCGCGCTGCCGGCGATCGAGCTGGTGATGACCGACCTGCAGGACCAGCTGCTGCTGCGACGGGTGCTGCAGCCCGCGGAATACCTGGAACCGTCGCAGCAGGCCTTTGCCGCGCAAGGGCTGCGCGCGGGCATGGAGCTGCCGGTTCGGGTACGATTCCGGACGCAGCAGGCGCCAGCCAACTATCGCGTGCTGATTTTTTATCCCTGAATTCCTGGCCCGCCGCCGGACCGAATCCGAGTCTTGCAGCGAGCCTTGCCCCCGCTCCGGACCGCAACCGGAAACCCATCAGATATCAAGGAGTAGACATGAGCAACGTCACCCTCGGCGGCAACGCCATCGAAGTCGCAGGCAAGTTCCCGCAAGCCGGCGACAAGGCCCCGGCCTTCTCGCTGGTCGGCAAGGACCTGAAGGACGTCACGCTGGCCGACTTCGCCGGCAAGCGCAAGGTGCTGAACATCGTCCCGAGCCTGGATACGCCGGTGTGCCAGGCGTCCGCGCGCAAGTTCAACGAAGCCGCCAGCGGCCTGGCCAACACCGTGGTGCTGACCATCTCCGCCGACCTGCCGTTCGCCATGGGCCGCTTCTGCAGCGCCGAAGGCCTGGCCAACGTGGTGCCGCTGTCGACCATGCGCGGCGCCGAGTTCAAGGGCAACTATGGCGTGGACATCAAGACCGGCCCGCTCGCCGGCGTGACCGCGCGCGCCGTGGTGGTGCTGGACGAGAATGACACCGTCAAGTACAGCCAGCTGGTGCCCGAGATCAAGTCCGAGCCCGACTACGACGCCGCCCTGGCCGCGCTGAAGTAACAGGCGGCGCGCCTGCGATGTCAGCGGCCGCCCGCGACCACGGGGCGGCCGCTTCTGTTTTCTGCGTTACTGCTTCTGCCCGCGAGGGCGCCGATCCACCGAAACCAACCCGACACCTGGAGAGAGCATGGCCAGCCTGATCTGCGGCTCCGTCGCCTACGACACCATCATGACGTTCGACGGACGCTTCCGCGAACACATCCTGCCGGACCAGATCCACATGCTGAACGTCTCGTTCCTGGTGCCCGGCATGCGCCGCGAGTTTGGCGGCTGCGCCGGCAACATCGCCTACACGCTCAAGATGCTGGGCGGCGATCCGGTGGTGATGGCCACCGTCGGCATCGACGCCGAACCCTATCTGGAATACCTGCGCAAGCTGGAGATCCCCACCGGCCACATCCGCGTGCTGCCGGAGACCTTCACCGCGCAGGCCATGATCACCACCGACCTGGACAACAACCAGATCACCGCCTTCCACCCTGGCGCAATGAGCCAGTCGCAGCTGAACCACGTCAAGGACGCGCTGGGCGGCGCGCAGGCACCGAGCCTCGGCATCGTTGCGCCCGACAGCCGCGAAGGGATGCTGCACCACGCGCGCCAGTTCGCCGAAGCCGGCGTGCCGTTCATCTTCGACCTGGGCCAGGCCATGCCGCTGTTCAATGGCGACGACCTGCGGGAGTTCGTTGAACTCGCCAGTTACGTAACCGTCAATGACTACGAGGCGCAGGTCCTGCTGTCGCGCACCGCGTGGACCAGCGCCGAGGTTGCCGCCAAGGTTCGTGCCTTCATCGTCACGCACGGCGAACGCGGCGCCAGCATCTTTGCCGATGGCCGCCAGTACGCGATCCCGGCCGTCGTGGCCGAGCGCATCGTCGACCCGACCGGCTGTGGCGACGCCTTCCGCGGCGGCCTGCTCTTCGGCATTGAAAACGGATTAGACTGGGAAACGACCGGCCGCCTCGCATCGCTGATGGGGTCGGTCAAGATCGCGCAGCAGGGTCCGCAGAACCACTGGTTGTCGCGCGACGAAATCGGCAACCGGTTCCAGTCTGCATTCGGGTACCGCTACGCCTGACCTGCGGCCGGCGCGTGGCGAATTTTTCGGGAACTGACATGAACAACACGCTACGCGGCGGCGCGCTTGCCGTCCTTGGGGCGGCCCTGGTTGCCACGCTGGCGGCCGGCTGCGCCACGCAATCCAATTCCAACAGCGTCTACGGCACCGGCCAGGCGCAGCGTGAGCAGACCGTGCGCTACGGCGTGGTCGAAGGCATCCGCGAGGTCACCATCCAGGGCGGCCAGACCGGCGCTGGCACGCTGGCCGGCGGCGCCATCGGCGGCATCGCGGCCGGCAGCACCATCGGCGGCGGCAACGGCGCGGTGGCGGCGGGCATTCTCGGTGCGGTGCTGGGCGGCATCGCCGGCAGCGCGGCCGAGAACAAGATCAACCAGCGCCGCGCGCTGGAGATCACCGTGCGCCTGGACAACGGCGAGATGCGCGCCATCACGCAGGAGGCCGACGAAGCCTTCCGCCCTGGCGAACGGGTGCGGCTGCTGTCCTCCGGCGGCGTGACCCGCGTCACGCACTGACGGCCGCGCAGGCCCTCACCCAAGGCGCACCCCGGGCGCCGTACCCGCAAGGGTGCGGCGCTTTTTCTTTGGCCGCTCTGGCGGACGTGGCCCGCGTGCGCCCATGAAAAAACCCGCCGGGCGGTTGCCATCGGCGGGTCGGCAAGACTCAGGTGTCTTGCGGACCGGATACGCGGTATCCGGTCATGCAGGCACGACTTGCGTGCCGTGGTGGTTCCTTGCGGAACAGCTAAGGTCCACGCCGTGGCGGCGCAGCTTACGGACGGTTGCCCGTCGGGAACGGCCAGGCAGCAGCCGGGTTCAGCGCGGTCTTGGCAGCCGAAGCGGGAGCAACGGCAGGGGCCGCGGCAGGCTTGGCGGCAGCCTTCTTGGCAGCCGGCTTCTTGGCAGCAGCCTTCTTGGCGGCCGGCTTCTTCGCAGCAGCCTTCTTGGCCGGCGCAGCCTTCTTGGCAGCGGCCTTCTTGGCGGGCGCCTTCTTGGCGGCTGCCTTCTTGGCC